>JACRND010000027.1 GCA_016234975.1 Nitrosarchaeum sp.
AATAGTTTCATATTTTTACGGTATTTTTAGCAAGTAAAAACCAATTGGCTTGTAAAGCAATAAATCGAATAAATTTTAAACTACTTACATGGGAAAATACACACTTCCAAAAATACCATATGCTTATGATGCATTAGAACCTCACATTGATGCAAAAACAATGGAGATTCATCATACAAAACATCACCAAACATACACAGACAAACTTAATGCAGCACTAGAAAGTTGTCCAACTGAAATACAAAACAAAGACATATTGGACATTTTGTCTAACATTAATCAAGTACCAGAAGGACAAAGAGGTGCCATTAATTTCAATGGTGGTGGATATGATAATCATCAGCTATTTTGGAACAACATGAAACCAAATGGAGGCGGAGAACCCGGAGGATCAATTGCAGATGCAATAAAAAATTCCTTTGGAAGCTTTTCTGACTTTAAGGAGAAGTTCTCATCTACTACTGCAGTAATTCAAGGCAGTGGTTGGGGATGGTTAGTATACAATCCTACCTCTAAGAAAGTTGAGTACAAATCTATGCCAAACCAAACTAGTCCAAGAACTGAAAAATTAGTACCATTGCTTGGTTGTGATGTTTGGGAACATGCATACTATCTGAAATATCAAAACAGAAGACCTGATTATATTGCATCTTGGTGGAATGTAGTTAATTGGGATGAAGTAGAAAACAGATTCTCCAAAGTAAAATAAAGTTACAATCTTTATTTTTTATTATTTTGTTCTTTTTTTTTAAAATTAATTTTATTTCTAGTTCATCTGACAAATATTCAAAATCTTAGTAATGCTGTTTTGAACTCATCTTTGTTTTACCACTTTGTTTTCTTGTTATAATTTATGAATGAATTTATAACCATCTCAAGGTGGTTTGTTGTAAATGAGTGAAGAACAGGCACAACAATTAATGCAACAAATGCAAATGCTTGAAACTTACTTTACTGATTTATCGCAACGCGAGACAACACTTCTTAGCGTCTTAAGAGAAGCTATGTCTGCAATTGAATCTATAAAATCACTTCGTCAGAAACCCAATTCTGATACTCTTGTACCAATTGGAATGGGAACTTATGTACAAACAAAAATTTCATCTAATGACAAAATTGTTTTGAATATAGGTGCAGGAATTGCTGTGGAAAAAACACATGACTCTGCTATGAACTATCTTGAGGCACGAATTAAGGAAATTGAAATTGCGTTACAAGATACATCTGCCAAAAAACAAGAAGCTATGGCAAGATTGGAACAGAGTAAAGATCAAATGAATCAACTAATGCAAGAAACATCTCAGAATATTTCAGGATAAAATAATGTTTGATAAACTTCGTAATGCATTTTCAAATGCAGCGAAAAGTCTTGGTGAAAAAGAGTTAAATGAAAAAGATATAGAAGAAATACTTTTTGAGTTGGAGATTTCTCTTCTTGAATCTGATGTAGCTAGCGAAGTAATCGATTCCATAAAATCTGATTTGAAAAATTACCTAATCGGTTCCAAAGTAGCTAAAAATGAAATCGAAAAATTTGTTAAAGACAGCTTAATCTCTAGTATTTCTTCATTGTTTGACGCTGCAGGCAAAGTTGATCTTTTTGAAAAAGAAAACAGGTCAGCCCTTTCTTATACTCTTTGTAGGAATTAATGGTACTGGAAAAACTACATCTCTTGCTAAAGTAGCTCATATGTTACAGCAAGCAAAATACTCTGTAGTAGTAGCTGCGGCTGACACCTTTAGAGCAGGAGCAATAGAACAGCTACGCGAACATACAAATCGTTTGAATCTGAAATTAGTTGCTCAAAACTATAATTCTGATCCTGCTGCAGTAGCCAGAGATGCAGTTCTTTATGCAAAATCACACAAAATGGATTGTGTATTAATTGACACTGCTGGCAGAATGCAGACTAGTAAAAATTTGATGGAACAAATTGCTAAAATCACCAAAGTGGTAAATCCTGATTTCAAGATTTTTGTTGGTGATTCTTTAGCTGGAAATGACACTGTAAACCAAGCACGAGAATTTTTTGAACACGTAAAATTCAATGGTTCAATTCTAACAAAAAGTGATGCTGATGCACGTGGTGGAGCTGCATTATCCATTGTAAAAATTACATCTACTCCCGTGCTTTATGTTGGTGTTGGACAAGAATATCAAGATCTAAAGCCTTTTGATAAAGAAACTTTTCTGGAAACTGTATTTGGCTCACTATCTGGAGTTGACATTAAAGAAATTTCTTCTGAACCTAAACTGACACCAGAACCTAAACTGACACCAGAACCTAAAACTATCTCTTTTGTAAGTGATCCTTTTGCAGGAATTACCGATGCTGATATTTTCAATTATTCAGAATTATATGATATTCCTCCGCCAGAAAATGATGATGAAGCAATTAAACTCGGTACAAAAATTCGCGATTGGATTAAACAGGGACGACCAAAATCTGGAGAATCACAAATAGATAAGAAAACAAAACATGGTGAATCTGAAGAATATTTGTCTAAAAACGAAGAAATTAAGGATAAGAAACACAAACAAGATAAAGAAGAAGAAAAATCTAAAAAGAAACGAGGTGTATTTGGATTCTTTAAGAAATGAAACTCAAAACAAAAGATCTACTCACTTTAGCAGAATTGACACCAAAAGAATTTGTTCAATTAATTGATTATTCTATTACACTAAAAAAAGAACTAAAAAATGGTAACAAACCTTTATTGAAAAACAAAACGCTTACTATGATTTTTCAAAAACCATCTACTCGAACACGAGTAAGCTTTGAAACTGGTATGTATCAGCTAGGTGGACATGCAATAAATCTCTCATCTCAAGATATGCAACTATCTCGAGGTGAGTCTATAGAAGATACAGCAAAGACTTTATCGAGATATACTGATTGCATTATGGCAAGAGTTTATGATCATAGTATGTTAGAAAAATTATCTGAATCTTCTAGCATACCTGTTATTAATGGATTATCTGATTCTTTTCATCCGTGCCAAATACTGGCAGATTTCATGACAATTAAAGAAAAAAAAGGAAAATTCAAAGGACTAAAAATTGCTTGGATAGGTGATGGAAACAATGTATGTAATTCAATGATTTATGGATGTGCATTATCTGATGTTACATTATCTATTGCAACTCCGAAAGGTTTTGAACCTGAAAAAACAGTTGTTAAAGAATCTGAAAAGTTTATTGATATTGATTTGACAACAGATCCTATAAAAGCAATTAAAAATGCCGACGTCGTAGTAACTGACACATATACTTCAATCCATAATAAAGATCCAAAAAGAATCAAAAAATTCTTGCCAAAATATCAGATCAACCAAACTTTAATGAACCATGCCAAAAATGATGCAATCTTTATGCATTGTCTTCCAGCAAAAAGAGAAAATGAAGTTACATCTTCTGTAATTGACGGTCCACAATCCGTTGTTTGGGATGAGGCAGAAAATAGACTTCATACTCAAAAAGCTTTACTTGTTTCCATAATTCGCGCTTAACGTATATAAGAGCAGTTTCAAACTCGTGTTCTATAGATGGCATATTCAAACATCCTAAGAAGACTAAGAGAGGAAAAGACCAATTACAAAAAGCGTGGAACCTTATTGATAGGTAAACGTGATTTCATTACGGTCAATATTACTAATGAAAATACTCAAGTGCAAGTTTTAAAGCCTGGCATGACTGGTGATAAGGTCATTGCATCTGCACATTCTACTTATTTAATTAAAAAAGGTTGGAAAGGTTCGAGAAAAAGTATTCCTGCAGCATATCTGACTGGTTATCTTGCTGGCAAGAAAGCAATTGGTAACGGTGCCAAAGATGCCATTTTGTATACTGGTACTAGAAAATACACACAACGAATGGCAGCTGCGCTAAAAGGTGTTGTTGATGCTGGTGTAAAAGTTCCAGCAGATGCAGAAACATTTCCATCTGATGATAGAATTAACGGGAATCATCTAACAGTAAAAAATGACACTTCAAAAATTAAATCTGTTATTGATAGTGAGGTCAAATAGAAATGAGTCAAACAACACAAACTAAACCCTCTGGTCAAAGTGGACCTGGAGGTAGAGGTGGACCTGGAGGTAGAGGTGGACCTGGAGGTAGAGGTGGACCTGGAGGTAGAGGTGGACCTGGAGGTATCATTAAAAAATTACTTCCTGATTTAAAAAGTGAAGTTATCGATGTAGGTATTATTCAAAAAATGACTTCCAATGGACAGTCTACTAGATTCAAAGCAATTGTTGCAACCGGTAATGAAAATGGCTACCTTGGAGTAGGTCAAGGAAAATCCAAACAAATGAGAATCGCAATTGAAAAGGCAACGAATCAAGCTCTTCTTAATGTAAGTCCAATTAAACTAGGATGTGGTAGTTGGGAATGCAGATGTGATCAAAAACATTCTGTTCCGTTTAAAATTAGGGGAAAAGGTGGAAGTGTTACAATTGAAATAATTCCAGCTCCACGTGGATTAGGCTTGGTAGCTGGCGGTAAAATTAAACGATTATTAGAATTAGCAGGTCTTAAAGATGCATGGACAACTGCAAAAGGCTCTACACCAACAATGAATTCTACTTCTAAAGCTATATTGGACTGTCTAAAACAGACATTTAGTCAGGGTTGATGTAAAATGGCAAATGCATATCTTGTAGTTAGAATAAAAGGTCAAGCTGATTGTCCTTATTGGGCAACTACAACTATGACCTTGCTAAAATTAGATAAGAAATACCGTGCTACAATTTTACCTGCTAAAGAAAATACCTTGGGAATGCTAAACAAAGTAAAACACTATGTGTCTTGGATTGAGTTGGATGCTAGTTTGGCAAAAGAACTCATTGACAAAAAAGCAAGAAAAGAAGGTTATCAAAAAATTACTGCTACTGATCTTAAAGAACTTGGATTTGCTAGTACTGAAGCACTTGGCTCAGCACTAGCTGAAGGTAAGGCAACTCTTTCTAAACTAAAACCTCTGAAACCTTGGTTTGCTTTAGCTCCGCCA
>JACRND010000028.1 GCA_016234975.1 Nitrosarchaeum sp.
TGCCTGTCTAAAATTTCTGTCAACAGGCTCATGAACCTGACTTCTATTGTCCCATGTTCTCAGCCTTTCAATTGTGCTCTTCATTGATGCAGAAAGTGGTTTTCCAGTTGCATCCTTGTTTTGAGGATTGATTATTGTAGCTAGGCCCATATCATGCATTGTTAGTGATGTTGGTGCACCAGCTCTTGCTCTATCACCATGTTCATCTTGTGTAAAAGATCTCCATTCTGGTCCTGATTCTTGTAATTTTTCAGTAATTACAAAGCCACACTTGGAGCAAAACATTTCTCCTGATTCGTTATCAGTAACTAATTTTCCTTGTGCGCATCGTGGACATAGTTCCTTCGGGTTTTTAGTTTTACTTACCATACATGATTCTAGGGTATTCAGCTTTTTCGTATTTATGAATCATCAGCTTTTTCCTCAATTTTTAGATTGGTAATGAGCCTATAATAACACAAAATAGCAATAATACAATAATAATTTCAGGTCAAAATCATGAAATTCATTAGAATAATACCTCTGTTTCTATTGGGAGTTTTGCTTTACTACCAAATGTGTATGGTGAAACGATAAATCAAAGTATGGAAGGAAGTATGGATATTCAGATAACACATCCGGATGAATCTATAATTGGAAGAATAGCATCAATTTCGATATTAATAAAAAATAATGGTTGGGAAGACAAACAATATATTTCATTTGTCTTTACTAGTCAAGATAATGCAATAATTCCAGTTTCAGAGAATAGTATTACAATAAACAAATTATCTCAGGGTAGCTCATATGGAGGAAGTGTAGATTTTGAAATTTCATCAGATACTAATCCGGGAATGCATTTTCTTAATGTAAAATATTCTCAAGTTTTGGTAAGCAATAATAAAGAACCACAAGAACCAATTATTCATGATATTGCAATACCAATAGTTCTAAAGGAAGAACCAAGTGTAGTAATTCATGTCAATACACCAGAAGCAATTTTTGCAAATGCTGAATTTCCATTTACTGTAGAAATAATTTCTAAAGATATAGAAATCACAAATGTCAATGTTGAGATAGTTCCTCCCATAGATATTCAATTTAGAGGAGAAACGTTACATTCATTTTCAGCTATACAAAAAAATTCTCCAATCATCATTACTTCAAGAATTATTTCTACAATTGAAGAAGTAAATATGGAACATAAATTACCGTTTCAGATTATAGTTACATATACTGATGATATAGGAGAAGAGAAAATAGAATCACAAGTTGTTTCCACGTTATTACGACCTAGAACATTTATGGAATTAACAACAGATGGTGGAGTTTGGATTGGTGATTTCTTTTTAGCTCCTTATGTAAGCATTGGAACAATAATAGGAATTCCAGCTGGAGCAATTATTTCATTACTAATTAGAAAAAGCCAAAAATCTACAAAAAAGAGATCAAAAAAGAGAAAAGACGAGAATTAAGACTGTAGTTTTTCATTAATAGTTTGAATGTACTTTTGATTATATTCGGTAAATAATCGAATTTTGTCTTGGGCTAGAGCCATAGCACCAGGCCTACTGTTGATGCGTTTATTTGCTATTTGTTGTTCTTTTAATAATTTTTTCAGATCATCTTTGGTTTGTGATTTAAGTTCATTAATCAAGTTTTGAAATTCATTTTCTAATAATTTCTTTGTATCAGTTGCAGGAGGAACTGCACCTATGATTTCCTTGGTAGTGATTTTCCCAAATACTTTTTTGTTTAGTTCAGTCAATAGTCAAAACTCCATTTAGTATTATAAATTCAATTTGGTATTACGTATAATATAATATTTTTTTGAGTATTGATGTTGTACATTAAATAGTATTTTGTAGATAAAGAAATAAGAAGTATGTATACATTGCAATTACTTTCTCAAATTTGATATTAATGTTATAATTTAATTGGAATTTAAAAGAAAGTAGCGTGTGTTGATGCAGATAAAAACAGACTCATTGAAAATTTGTCAGTGTAGTAAATGTAAAAATTGTTACTTTGATTCAGAAAATGATGAAAAATTATGTCATGCATGTTCTCATGATATTCATAATCAGTAATCATGTTCACTAAAATCTGAGCCTAATGCTATTGTTGCAATTATTGTATTTTTGGTTGTTTGGAATTTAATATTTTTGTCTGGCACAAATTGATTAAAAATTTCTTTTAGTAGTTGTTCCGTAAAAAATGACCAGTTCATACCTAATTCATGTTGGATAATAAAATGATGTAATTCTCCTTCAATTCTATGATCTGATTTCATTCCAGATGCTCGAATATAATCTTCTAATGTTTCAATACATCGTTTCAAGTCATATTTTCCTTTCATAAAAAGAACTGTATCTTTGATTAAAGGTAAAACTGTTTTAATAATTTCATTGATATCTTCTCCATCCATTTCGGCACCAAGAGAGTCCAAAATTCCTTTAGGAATTGGAATCATTCCTATTTTATCACCAAAACGATCCCAGTTGACATATTTCTCAAGAATCTGTTTTACCAAAACATTTTGCGATATATTTTTGTGCATTGCTTCTGTTTCCAGTTCTTCTACGATTTTGGATGGTAGTCGATAAGTAATACTACGTGTTGTTTCTTTCTTTGGAGGATGTGGTTGTCTATTAGTTGGAGCGGATTTCAATGTATTTAACTTCAATATTGAGTATATATGAGATTATATCAAATTTGGAAATTTTTTAAAATAATTGATAAAAATTATTTTTTATTGAAGAAGAACTCATTTTTTTCTTCCAAGTTTTCTACATAAGTATCCATATCTAATTTGAATTCTTCTTCATCAGCGTAGGCTCGTTCTGCATGTTCACTAATATCTAATCCCGCATCTTCTACTTCTGGTGACACTCTAACTCCAATTAAGAAGTCGAGAATTTTCATGATTATCCATGTACCACAAAAGCCAAGTGCTGCAGCTACCCCTACTTGTAATTCCTGCAAGTCCCGCAATAGCACCGTTAACAGCAGCAACAACAGAAGGCTTGCCTGTTCTCATCCAAGATAATCCTACCCAAATTAATGCAGAAACTGAAGAGGCCATGTGAGTTACAATAACGGTGTTTCCAGCTAGTGAACCAGAAGCTAATGCACTGCCAGCGTTAAATCCAAACCAACCTAACCAAAGAAGTGCTGAACCTGTTACTGCTAAAGGTATGCTGTGTGGAATTTCAATTGCTGGTCCAAAGAATCTTCTACGACCAAGCACTATTGCCGCTGCAAGTGCACCCATGCCAACACTAGTATGGATAACTATACCACCGGCAAAGTCAACCACACCAAGTTTTGCTAACCAACCTCCGCCCCATATCCAATGAACCAGAGGGTAATAGATCAGAATTGACCAAGAAGCTATGAATATGATAAATGAACTAAATTTCATTCGTTCAGCAATTGTACCAGTTAGAAGTAATGGTGTGATTGCAGCAAACATTAACTGGAATTTTACAAACAATACTCCAGGAATTGTAGGTGCATAATGAAGTGCATCATCCCATGGAACTCCTTTTAAAAATACCCAATCCATGTTGCCCATTAATCCACCTGATTCATCAGGACCAAAGGATAAGCTGAAACCAAAAACAAACCACATTACACTAAGTAAGGCTAATCCAAAGAAGATTTGCATAAAAACAGATACGGCATTTTTCTTTCTCAATAAACCAGATTCAAAAAGACCAAGTGCAGGTATCATTAAAAGTACTAAACTTCCTGCTACAAGCATCCATGCTGTATCACCTGTATCTATTGGCACAGTAATTTTGAAGCTCTAAAACTAAATAATAATAACGAAATTAGATAACCATTTGATTATCACATGATTATCAAAATCTGAAACTATTATTTGTGAAAAACCTTTTAGGATTATTAAATGCTAAGAATTGAAGCACTACTTGGAAACAACGATGTAATGGCAATAAGTGAAGCATTAAGAAAAATAGAGATTGGTGGTTTGACAGTTACTAAAGTACGAGGAAGAGGTAGGCGTCCACCAGCACAAATACATGCCGCAAAAGGAAGTGCCATATTTCAGCCTCAATTCAGTGAGAAATATGTCATAGTAGTAATCATTCCAGAGAGTAAAGAAGATGAGGTAATTAACATCATTAAGACAAAAGGAACCATCGGAAAGATCTTTGTTTCACCGATATTACGTGCTATAGACATTGCAACTGGTCATGAAGGGGAAGAAACAATCTAACTAAAATTCATGGAAATTATTTCCATAAATAATTGTTGTATGTTTTAGCTGCTTCTCAATAGTTGGAAGATATCCCATAATACAATGGTTAACAAAATCGCTAAATGATTTTATTCTATAATCTGTTTGTAATTTTTCTTTATTATTTTCATATATCTTTTCAAGTTTAATCAATGTAAATTTCTGTAGAGGTACTAGTCTACTTCTTTTAATTGATGGTTTTGGAGAGAAAATTATTTCTTCAGATTCAAGATCTTGTTGAGCATTAAGAGTATTCATATCAACAACTTCCTCCATTTCTGAAATGAAGATCTTTCCTCCTTGATTCGCAGAAAAACCAGATTTTTTTGCAATTAGATTGATTACTTGTCTAGCATCTTTTTCTGAAACAACTAATTCTATTTTGGAGAGGGGGATTGCTTTAATGCCAGTAGAGCCTGCTTTTGAAACTAATTGTTTATCAAAAATTTTACTGTCTTCTAGATTTCGTTTATCTATAATTGAATAACCCATACTACTTAATTCGTTAATAATAACAGGATATGTGGAACGCTTGATTATTGCTTCAATTTTTTTCATAAAAAAAATTTGGATTATGCTTATTTATTAGTCTAGCTAATTATCAAATTTGATTTTAAAATTTATTTAAAAAATTATAATTAATAATTTATTTGCTTATAATTAGTTATAATGATGAGTGCATTGCAATCAAAGGTTTTATTTTTTTATCAAGAAATTACTAATTGTGAATAATGTAGAAGCAAGTGAAATTACAGGTGACTCTCCTATTTTCATTGCTGAGTATTTATTAGATCTTCCTCTAATGAAGATCCTTCAATATTATCAAAGATCGCAGATGATGCAGTTTTTCTATAATTTTATAAATAAATTAGAAAATAGAAAAGAAAACAGAGGATCAATATGACATATTGTATTGGAGAATGTAGAAAGTACAAAGCATCAAAACCGTTACAAATTGGAAGATATGCGGCAGGACAAAAAAGGTGTAATCATTGTGAGGTATTTGTAGAGTATGAGGGAATAACATGTCCTTGCTGTAATAGACAATTGAGATGTTTACCACGAAGTAGAAAAGGTAAAGAAAAATATCTAGAACAGATAGTTAGATAGATCATAATTATCTAAAATCAAGGTAAAAAACTGTTAATTCATGTGTGATGATAAAACATTATAAGAAATCAACTCAAGTAATAATATGGCAATTCCAGATGATGTTCGGGAATACGTTGAAAAAAATATCAAATTAATGATTTCTCAGACTGAAACATATCTTCCTTTCATCAAAATAGCATTTCCTTATTCACAGAATTTAGCAGATGGAGTTTACAATTTAATCATAGGTAGTGCATTATCTGTTTTTGTAAATCAATATGCAATGAGGATGAAATATCCATCGGCTGAAGATTTTGCAGAGTTTGGAAAATTAGTTTTTAAATACAGAGATCAGATAGATAAGTTCTTCAAATAATTATTTTATTTTTATTTTACGATTAAAAATTGTCTTTGGTATTATTATTTTTAATCTACCTTTTTCAAATTTGGCAGAAGTTTTCATATTATCAATTTTTCCTGGAAGTGTGATAATCTTTTTAAAATATTCAAATTTTGTTTTTTTGCCAAATTTTTCTTCAAAATATGTTTCTTTTAGTTTAGCCTCTACACTGATAGAGTTTTTATCAAATGTAACTTTGATATCTTTTTTATTTACTAAAGGAAGATCAAACTCAAGCAACCAATGTGTTCCATACTCTCTTAAACATGAAAGAGGAGAAAGAATCTGACGTTCAATGTCATCATTAAATAACAAACTTATTGATGATGGAGCAATTCTAATTTCAAATTCTTTATCGTTATTTTCAATCATTTGATCACCGATAAATCTGTGGAGCTCTACTAGGTTGATTTTCTAGTTGTTGTTGCTGTAAAGCACGAATTGTTTCTTCCATTAAATTTCTATGTTGAATTCTTAATCGTTCCATTTTCTTTTGAATGTCAGTTGTATCTACTTTAATATTCAAAACTTTAGCTATGGTTGTGATTGCTATAATAGAAGCCTCTGGATCAGGAAAAAATGGATGACATTCAGTGTACAAAATTAATGCAGGAATTTTAGATTTTCTAAAAACTGTTATCATTGCTGCGTCGGTTCCAAAAATTGATCCCGTTAAAAATTTAGAAATTTGATTTGTGTATAGAACTTCTTCTAAAGATTGGTGCGTCACTAATCCATAGATTTTAGGTGCTTTAGGATCTTTGTTGATTGTTTCCATGCCACTTACAATGATTATTTTCTGAATATCATTTTTTTTACAATATTGTAATATGGATTCCGCAAAATCATATGCTAGGTACGGATCAAATGGGAGATCAGACATTATGACAAAAATATTATTTTTTTTATAGATTCTAATCGGTGGTAATATTTCTCCATCTTCAACAAATAATGTAGGTGGAAGGTCAGGATGGTCTATTTCTCCAATCTGCTTCATATCTAAATTATGTATTAAGTAGGAGATTGTGAAGGTTCCTACAAGACCATTACTTGGAAAACCAACTAACAAGATATTTTCTTGAGATGTTACTTTACTAATGTTCATTATTAGAATATAGGCAATCCAATTTTTCGGATACTATCTTTTGATCTACGTTTTGCCCGTTTAGATAAGGTTCTTAACAATTTTTCACTTAGATCTTCTAAAACTTCACTTAAATCAAATCCAATCGAATTATAAACTAGAGGAGTATGGTGGGGAGTTATAATCATAATAGATACCTCATATTTTCCTTCTTTTTTATTTCCGGTTCTTTGCTGTTTTATTGAAACTCTAGCTTCATGTATTTCTGAATATACTTGTTGTAATCTTTTGAGGGTTTTTTCAAATTTTGAATTGATCAAAGCCGCATGTTCTTGATCTTCTGGCATGCCAACAATGTATAATGGAATTTGTGTTTCTAATTTGGATGCAAGTAAACCAAGTATATCTCTAAAAGTAATAATGCCTTGGAGATTATCCTGTAGATTAACTAAACAACATGTGGTGTCTGCTTTAAGCATTGAGTTGATAACTTTATTTAAATCATCATTAGCTGAGCATTGAGGAATTCTAGTACTTCCTGTGTTACCAATTTTAAGTTCTAATGCATGTTCAGTCCTTGAAACCATAGATTTTGATCCTTGTTTTTCTGATGGCATGATTGATTGAAGTATATGATATGAAGTAAGAACCTGTTTAATTTTACCTTGGTTCAATACTGGTAGATGATCAATTCGTTTAGTAGTCATAATTCGTCTTGCATTACTAATGGATTCATCAGCAGGTACCGTGATTGGATTTTGAGTATAAATCAGATTGGCTTTAATCCATTTGTTATCCTTTGATGAAAGTAGTTTGATAATTTGTTTGGCTGTTACCACACCAATTATTTGGTTCTTGTCTACTACAGGTACTTCTCTTATTCTATAATGAGTGATTATATTTGCTACTTTCTGAATAGAATCATTTTGGGTCACATGTGGTATTGGGTAAAGAAATGATTCGACTTTCATGTTATCTATATTTTTGGCATTTAGCAGTACTCTAATGTTTGTAGAAAGTACATTTTTATCTTTAAGATAAAAAACATCATAAGAATTATTCTTAGTAATTTTACTGATTACATGTGAAAGTGTATCTGTCGGTTCTATGGTAGTTGCTTTTGAAACTAGAGATTTTATTTTGGTAGATTGAATATCTCTCATGTGGGCATGAATTGTATCAGTAATCATTTTGCTCTACTTATTGTAAAATCTCCCTAGTTTTAAATTAAAAGAAAACCCTAGATTTTCATGATTGATTTTCATGAATGATATTTGAGTTGATATATTTAAACAATAAAAATTAGTTTGGTATTAATGTTGTTAAAAGATGCAGATCTTAATAAAATCATAATTAAGAGAACTATTACAATTAGTCCAAATGCTAGCCTATTGGATGCTAGAGAGGTTTTACTTAGGCATAATTTAAAACGACTTGTAATAACAGATTCAAAAAAACATCCAGTCGGAATAATTACAGAAAAAGATATTGCAAAAACAATCTATGCGCTTGGAGATAAACCAATCAGATCTGTCAAAGTCTCCGGTTTTATGTCTAAAAAATTAATTACAATAAGGAAAACGGATTCAATTTATGATTGTGCTAAATTAATGAAAAAAAATCGCGTAAGTTCTATAGTTGTATTAGGTAACAATGGTATCCTGGAAGGTTTAATTACAAAGACTGATCTTGCATCAATTTTTTTAACACATGCGACATCTTCTCTAAAGGTTTCAAAGATTATGACTAGAAATGTAATTACGGCTATGCCTGGGGATTCGTTATTGTATGTAGAAAGTTTGTTGATTCATAATAGAATTGCAAGGGTTGTTATTCAACGTAATAGGATACCTGTAGGAATTATCACTTACAGGGATTTTGTTCCAGCAAAATTACCTTATTGGTTAGCTCAATCAGCTGATCCAAAAGAAGTTGAAAATTATAAAATGAGAGGTAATCTTGATGAATTTCAAGTAAATCAAATGAATCACCTTCTTCATTTCAAAGCTGTTGATATAATGTCATCAAATCCAATCACAGTTGAATCTGATGAGGATGTAGGGGTAGCAGTATTATTAATGATAAGAAATGGAATTAGTGGATTACCAGTTGTTAAAAAATCAAAACTAGTAGGAATTATTACCAAGACAGATATTGTAAATGCGATTGCAGAAGCCTAGATTATTTTATAATCAGAATAGAACAAGGGGAATTATTTGCCAATTTATTTGAAACACTGCCAAGGAAAAATCGTGTGGCTGATCCAAGACCTCTATTGCCAACAATAATTAGATTATATTTTTCATTTTTTGCAAGTTTGATTATTTCATTTGCAATATTACCTTCTTTCATTATTATTTTTGAATCAATACCTTTGTCATTAGCTATTTTTTTTCCTTTTATCAAAGCATTATTTCCAAATTTTCGTAAAATTTCAAGATATTCTTTTCTATCCAACAGATTAATTGGAAGAGATTTTTCAACAACATAAAGCAGTATTAAATTTGATTGATAATTTTTAGCCATATTACATGCGTGTAAAAGAGCTTTTTCTGAATATTCAGATCCATCAATGGGAACAAGTATTTTCATATAAAGTGATTTTCTCATGAAAAATTACATTGTTTATTGATATTTAACTAGATTCTTGAAATTCATTTTGAAGTATTACTAAATACAAATGTGAGAGTAAAGTATGTTATAGTATAGGCACAAAGTTATACAAAAAAGTTTTCTGAGATTAATTTGGTATTTGTTATTATATTGATTGTTATAGTTTGATTATTATGATTGATAATCTTAATTTGGTGTTAAATCATAAAAGTATTGAATGATTGTAAATGATTAGAAAAAACATAAAGAAAATCCTTGTTCCTATGGATGGTTCCAAGAATTCCATGAGAGGGTTAGACGAAGCAATTTATCTTGCAAGACAATGTCATGCAACAATTACAGGTTTGTACCATATCAGATTCATCTTACTAAATCAGCTAAAAAATTTATGGAATCTGCAAAGACCATATGTGCTCAGAAAGGAATTTTATTTAAATCCAAAATAGTTTTTGGAAGCCCAATTATAGAAATTGATGAAATGATCAAAAAAGGGTTTGATATTATCGTTATTGGATCCAGAGGTCAAAGTGGATTGAAAGAAATTTTCTTAGGTAGTGTTGCAAAAGCTATAGTTCATAAATCAAAAATTCCAGTACTAGTCATAAAGTAGTGATTATGATGCTTTCAAAAATGCTAACTAGAATTCTTGTTCCATATGATGGTTCTAAATATTCAGTAAGGGCACTAACTAGAGCTATGGAGCTTTCACATAATCTTGATTCAGAGATTTTCTTATTTTCTGTTGTTTATGTAGATTATATTTCACCGCCTGGAATGTTGGGATTAATCAGAACAAAATCTGAAAAAGAGGCTGTAAGAAAATGGACAAAGTCGGTTAGAGCTGACGCAGAAAAAATGTTAAAATTAGCTGTTAAGAGATGTGATGAAAAAGGAATTTCTGCGTCGTATAATATTACACAGGGTAATGCTGTAAATGAAATTTTGAGCTTTGCAAAAAGGAAAAGAATTTCACTGATAGTAATTGGCAGTCATGGTTTACATGGAATTGGAAAATTAAAGACATTAGGAAGTGTAAGCAGAAGGATTTCTGAGCAAGCTAAATGTCCCGTATTATTAGTCAGATAAGTTTTAGACTAATTCACCTAGAAAATGAACAACTTTGTTTACAACAATTACTGTTCTATCTTTAGGAACATGAAATAGTTTTTCTGAATTATCAGATGATTGAATTATTAACTTGGAATATGGATCCTTGAGAGATTTATATAAAATTCCATTATCGCCTATTGATTGAGACCAATGTGTACCTTGTAAAAATGAGATTGTTTAAAATTTAATGACGTGATAAGAAAAAACCATAATATAATTCACTACTCTTTTTGCATTCTAGTAATTATCTGATCACAAATCCTTCTCATTTCAGAATCAGAACCAATACTACAAATCTTTACTAAGTCTGTAGTTGTTACTATTCCAATAATTTGATTATCTTTTTTGACAGGTAGTTTGTGAATGTTATTTATTTTCATAATTTGTGCAGCTTCCCAAACTGTTTCGTTTGGATCTATTTCAATTAATGGTGAGGACATTACTTCTTCTAATGAAGCAGTAAGTGGTTTTTCTTTAGCAGTTATTCGTTTAACAAAATCTCTTTCTGTCAATATACCTATTGGTAATTGATTTTTAGTTACAATAATGCAACCAATATTTTTTTTGTCCATCAATTTAGCAGCATCCCTAATTGAAGTGGATGCATCTAATGTGGCCAAATCACTAATCATTACGTCTTTTACGAATGTATGTGCCATGTAATTATCAAAGATTTTCTTCTAATAAATAAGATCCTTATTTTCATACAAAGAAATTATTCGGTGTGAAAAAATTAGTTATTTTACTATTAAAACAGGAATTTTTGATTTATGTAAAACATAATTTGAAGTACTTCCAAGAAAAGTCTCTTTAATAGAACCCATTCCTCTTGAGCCTATCACAATAATATCATATGATTTGTTATTTGCATAGTTTATGATTTTTGGACCTTCATCACCATAAGTTATGTCATCATAGAAGAGAATACCATTTTGTGCAGCACGTGTTTTTGCTTTTGACATGAATTTGGAGGCATTATTAAGTAGATATTTTTCAAGATAGGAAATTTGTGAATCTGTTACAGGTTTGGTTATTGGAATTACATACAAACCTGTAATTGTTGCATGACATTGTCTTGCAAGATAAATTGCTTCGTCTAACCCTCTCATGGAATTCTTGGAACCATCCATAGGAACAAGGATTTTCTTTATGTTTTGCATAATTAACTCATAAAAGAACTGAATTTAAGATATACTACAACATTCTCGGATTTGATTTTCAACAATGAGATTATGCAAAGCCACTAATATACAGAAAATTTAATGTTTGTTTGAAAATGACAGATGCGACTAAAATTACAGTTAGAGACATTATGACAAAATCAGTAATTGCGGTAGATTCATCAATTACTGCAAATGAAGCAGCAAAAATGATGGAAGATGTAAAAGTTGGTGCAGTTATAGTAATGGAAAAAAATATGCCTATGGGAATAATTACTGATAGGGATTTTGCAGTAAAGATTGTAGCTCATGCTTATCAAATTACGACTCCAGTAAAGCAGATTATGTCAACTCCTCTAATTGCAATTAGTCCAGATGAATCAGTATGGATGGTTGCTGATCTAATGTATACTAGAGGTATTCGAAAATTACCAGTTATAGAAGATGATCAGGTAATAGGAATTGTTACTGCCACTGATCTTGTAAATCAACTTGCTATATCAACAGATGAAGATATTAGAAAAATGTATCATGAATCAGTGATTAGAGTATACAAACAATACAGTCCCTATAGTTAATTAATTATTTATCATAGCAGTCATTAATGATTTTCCACCAATTAATGCGCTAATAGATAGTCCTATGTTTGTTATGATATTAACAACTAAAGTACCATAACGGTGATTATCTAAGAGATTGCTAGAGTCAAGCGCAAATGATGACATTGTAGTGAGTGAACCACAAAAACCAATTGCGGTCAAGAGAGAATATCTTCCATCAAGATTCCATTGTTCCGATAGAATGACAAACATTCCTAGGATAAATGCTCCAAGAATATTAACAATCAAGACATTGAGAGGTAAAGTATTGAATAATAATGGAGATTCTGTGATTTTATATCTTAGAAAAGCTCCAAGTACAGATCCTACTGCTAAAAATACAAATTCCAAACCTTTCATTGTTTGCCTCTAATTTTTTGCGTTATTAGATATTACCAATACCATTTAGCATGATTTTTATTCAAATTGAGGCTAATGTTATATCTATTCTAAACATCAAGCTTATGATTTTTATAGGTTCAATAGTTTTTACATAATGAATGACGCTTAAACTACGATGTCAAGATTATGGATTTGAGTGCGACTTTGTTTTAGAAGGAGAAAAGAATATCGCTCTACTTGAAAAACTAAGAGAGCATTTTGAAGAAGAGCATGGAATTGATTATACGCGCGAGGTAATTACTCAGATGATTATTAATCGTGGTCACTCTTTAGAGTCTATTCGAAAAGAATAGTTGCTTTCTCGTATTTTTAATTTTATTTAACAAATTTTATTTTTAACATTTATTACAATGTGATTTCTATATCAAATAGAAATTACTCTTAACAAAATTGGAGGAATTTTTTGTAATCAAAGTTAGGTTTTAGTTAGAAAATTACCTGTTTCAATCTGTTTTTATTGTATTAATGATAATACTGGTCAGTAGTGTTAGAAAATTATTCAAATGATTATGATGTAAAGTGTCAACTAGATACTTGCAAAACCTATCCCATAATAACAGATTCTGAAAGAGGAGAAATGTTTTGTGGTGGATGTGGTCTTGTTCTAGTGCAAAACATATCGGATACTTCACATGAAAGTAACGGTTACAGCCAAGAAGATTTCATGAAATTGGCAAGAACGGGTCCTGCAACATCATTAACAATGCATGATAGAGGATTATCAACTGTAATTGGTGCAGATAAAGATTCTTCAGGTAATGCTTTATCAAGTAAAACAAAATATGAATTTAATAGACTTCGTACATGGGATCAGAGAAGTAAATCGAGATCAACTGTAACGTTAAGCAAAGCTTTTACTTTATTGAATGGGATAAAAACAAAATTAGGAATACCTGATAATGTAGTTGAAAATGCAGCCTACATTTACAGAAAAACGGTTAGTGCAAAACTTACAAGGGGTAGAACTATGGCTTCGTTGGTTTCTGCATCCTTGTATGCTGCATGTAGAGAGAATAACATACCTAGAACGTTAGATGATATTGCCAATGCGGGAAACATTGAAAGAAGAATTCTATCTAGGGATTTGAGAACAATTATCAAAAAACTTGGATTAAAGCTAAATCAATACGATATTTCGTCATTTATTTCCAAGATTTCAAATAATATGAATTTGAAAGAAAAGACAAAACGAGATGCGTTTGATATTCTAAAACGTTGTGAATCGGAAGAAATAACTGCAGGAAAACATCCTGTAGCACAAGCAGCTGCTTCTTTGTATATTGCATGTATAATTAATGGAGAAAAAATAAGTCAAAAGAAGTTTTCAAAGGAATCTGGAGTGAGTGACGTTACCATAAGAAATAGAGTGGTATTAATTAAAAAAACACTCAAAATTACAGAATAATAAAATGAGTGTAAAATTAATTCATTGTGAATGTGGAATATGTAATCATGGTATTGATTTAGAATGTATTAAAAAAGAATGTCAGTGTTGTTTTAATTTTCATATTCGATCAGGTTAATAGATCAATATCTAGAAATTAGTTATTAAAGAAAGTAATTCATCAAACGTAACCATTTTAAGTTTAGATACTAGATTCATAATTACTTTAATTTGTTCCATAATTATTTCGTGAAGATTTTTTATTGAATCATTTAATTCAGTAATTTTTGTTTCTAAATTAGAATTTTGTTCTTTGAGCTTATTATTTTCTTCAATAAGTCTCTGTATTTTTTCAGATTCAGTTTCTTCAGGAAACGGTGCAGGTATTGGTCCTGATTTAGGTGGTTTTATTGGTTCAGGTGTAGGTGATGGTTCAGGCATTCGAGGAGGTTCTGGTTCTTGTTTAATTTCTTGAGCCAAAACAGGTTGAGCATATAATAATAGAAGTACTGTTGTTAAACCAAAAAGAGTATTTTTTTTCATTTTATAATACAGCATTGCTATATTGATTTGATTTTGTATATGAATATGAATACTGGTTTCTAATGGTGATAATTGGAAAAATTAGAAGTTATTTAAAGAAATCAAATTCTTGATCTCTTTTTTGTTTAGGTAGATCTTCCATTACGGCCTGTACTACTTCATTGTGATTATATGTAAGATGCCGTAAGAATTTTGCAGATTCGTCGGCCCTCTTCTTTGCGTCTGCAAATAACATTTCAGGACTACTTAATTCATTCATCATTGTGTTACATTCTTTACATGGTTCAAAATCAAGATAGAGTTTCATAATTTGTGGTCCTTCTTCTTAGTATTTAGACTATTTTATGGATTGAGTCATAGGTGTCTCTTTTTTCCTAGGTTTTACCTTATCAATGGAGTCAAGCAAGTCTTGCTGTGTTATTTTGATGGCTTTGATATTTTCTGATTTTCCACTAACATGTCTTTTTAAGGCAAGAATTGCGGCTCTATTTACTATAGCAGCCATCTCAGCACCACTGAATCCATTTGTTGATTCAACAATTTTTGTTATGTTGACATCGTTTGCTAATGGTTTCTTTTTGGAGTGAATTCTGAATATTTGTTCTCTACCTTTAGAATCTGGATTTGGAACCTCAATAATTCTATCAAATCTACCTGGTCTGAGCAATGCCTCATCAACAATATCAAGTCTGTTTGTAGCACCAATTATCAAGACATTATGTAGTTCCTCTAGCCCATCAATTTCAGTGAGAATTTGAGATACAACGTTTTCTGTTACATGTGAGCCTGAATCACCACTACCTCTTCTTGGTACAAGTGCGTCTACTTCATCAAGGAATATTATACATGGTGCTGCCTGACGAGCTTTTCTGAAGATTTCTCTTACTCCTTTTTCAGATTCACCTACCCATTTTGAGAGCAACTCTGGACCTTTAATACTGATAAAGTTAGAATCAGTCATTGTTGCCAATGCTTTTGCAATCATTGTTTTTCCTGTTCCTGGTGGACCATGAAGCAAGATTCCTTTTGGTGCCTCCACATCAACATACTCAAAAGCTTCTTTGTGTTTAATTGGCCATTCCACAGCTTCACATAACTCCTCTTTTAATTCATCAAGACCACCTACATCATCCCAGTTAACATTAGGAATTTGTACTTGGACTTCTCGTAATGCGCTTGGTTTTACTTCTTTTAGTGCATCTCTAAAGTCATCACTTGTAATCTTAATTTTTTGAAGAATTTCTGTAGAAACTTTTTCTTCACTAAGATTAATTTCAGGTAAAATTCTTCGTAATGATCTCATTGCTGCTTCTTTAGATAATATTTCAAGATCAGCTCCTACAAATCCATGTGTTACTTTTGCAATTTGTTTGAGATCTACTTTTTCATCAATTGGCATTCCGCGTGTATGAATTGAGAGAATTTCATGTCTTCCCTCATCGTCTGGAATTCCAATTTCAATTTCTCTATCAAATCTACCCGGTCTTCTAAGTGCAGGATCAATGGAGTCTGGTCTATTAGTAGCTGCAATTACTACAACTTTACCCCTACTTTTCATACCATCCATTAATGTCAAAAGTTGAGAAACAATTCTTTTTTCAACTTCTCCTGAAACTTCATCTCGTTTTGGGGCAATTGAATCAATTTCATCAATGAATATAATACTTGGAGAATTTTCTTCTGCTTGTTTGAAAATATCTCTAATTCTTTCCTCACTTTCTCCATAATACTTTCCCATAATTTCGGGTCCACTAAGTGAGATAAAATGAGCACTAGTCTCACCAGCAACCGCCTTTGCCAATAGAGTTTTTCCAGTTCCAGGAGGACCATATAACAATACACCTTTTGGTGCCTCCACACCTATTTTCTCAAATAATTCAGGATGTTTCATGGGTAATTCTACCATCTCACGGATTTTTTGAACTTCGTTTTTTAAACCTCCTAATTCATCATATGTAATTCGTGGAATAGTTGAATCAACTGCTTTTGTCATAGGACCAAGCTTGAAGATTGTACTTTCAGTTACAATTACTGGTTTTGATGGTTTTGTATTGGTTATGATAAATTGTATTTTTCCACCCATTTGGGTTGATAGTTGAATTGAATCATGAACAGTAAAAACATGATTTTGGAAATTTGTAATCATGACATCATGTAATTGTTCTTCATCAATAGCTAATTTTTCGGTTGGGGATAAAGTAATTTGTTCAGCATTAGTAGCTTCCACGGATTTTATAGAAATTTTATCACCAATTCCAGCTCCAATATTTTGTCTAGTCATTCCATCAATTTTGATAATACCTGTACCATATTCTTCAGGAGATCCAGGCCAAAGTTTTACATGAGTTTTTTTATTATGTGTTAATTCTAAAATTTGTCCTGGCTTCCATTTGGTATCTTCAATTATTTTAGGATCAACTATAGCTCTTCCTCTTCCTACATGTTGTTGTGGAATCTCAACAACTTTTAAAATAATTTCATTCATTTTTTTCTCCATAAAGATTAGTGGAGTTTATTCAACCTCCACCTTTTTGCCTTTTGATTTCTCATCTTCAATTAACTTGAAGACTAGCTCAAGAATTCCATTTTTGTAAGAAGCTTTTGCAGTGTTTTCATCAACTTTATGTTTGATTGGAACTTTTACGTGATATTTTTTTTCACCACGTTCTGCGGAAATATCTACAGATTTGTCTTGTACAAGAATTTTCACGTCTGTTTTTTCAACTCCTGGCATCTCGGCTACAAGTTTCACCAGTTTTTCTTTTTCATCTACAATTGCATCTACAATTGGTTCTCTAGTATCAGCTGATGAAAGTAATCCTGGTTTTACGTTTCCATACTCTTTTACAACAGGTTTTCCATTAGGACCAATAGTCATTGTATAACCATAATAAAATGGACCAGAATTGGAACCGTTTTCCTTGAATTCTTCAAACGTGTCATCTATATTAAAAAATGAGCTTGACATTTTCTTGAAGATTCTATCAAATTCGTCGTCAAACATTGTCATATTTACCTATGTAATGTAATGTATATTACATTATATAAATATTATGGATATTTATGTAATTTCTTACATAATACTATTATAATTGACATTGGATAGTACGTTTGATGAGGATTGTCAGTATGTCGATTCCTGAAATAGTCAGAGAAATTGTCACGAGAAATCGTTCAATTTATGATTGTATGAAGATGGATTTGATTAACTATACAGCATTGGCAGTAAAGATTCAACCAGAAATTGAAAAAGTTTTGGGTTATTCTGTAAATCTCAATACAATTGTAGTTGCCATAAAACGATATGCAGATTCATTTGAAATCAAAGAAGATATCAAAGAAGAATCTGTTTTAAAAAATGCAAGACTTGTATTAACTGATGGAATGATGGATATCAAATTTTCAATAAAAGATTCTGCAGAGATGGATCCTATATCAATTTTGGATAAATTTTCAAAAATTACCAGCAATTATGAGTTTTTTAGATTATCTGATTCATTTAGATTTCTTACAGAAGATATGGAAAGCATCAGACAAATCTTTGAAAATATACCAAATAGAGAAAATATGTTTAGTACAGGTCTTGCAAAGATTAGAATTTCAATTCCAGCAAATCAAAATCAATCAGATGTAGTATCTTATGTTGCAGAGATTTTACATGATAATGGAATAGAACTTGTAAACGCGTTTTTCAGCCAAGATAGTATAATAATAATTCTAAATGAAAGAGATGCTTCTAGAGCATATGAAATACTTCATTCCGATATAGTCAGAATTGGATAAATTCTGAATTTATTATGGTTTATGAGAAAATTGATCTCATAGGATATATTCAGTAATTTTATGGGTATAGTGTAATTGGCCAGAAATAAGAAGAAAATAGTTATTTTAGGAGGAGGGTTTGCAGGGGTAGAATGTGCCAGACAATTAGAATCGTATTTTGGAAATAACTCTGAAATTGAGTTGGTAATGATAAGTGAGGATAATTTTCTATTATTTACTCCAATGTTACCTCAGGTGGCATCAGGTATGATTGAAACTAGACATATTGTAATGCCTATTAGAGCAATTTGTAAAAAGACAAAATTTTATGAAGGTAGAATTAAAAATGTGGATCCTTTTGGAAAACTTGTAACACTGTGGGGTACTGGTGAAAAAAGGGGTGTTTCAATTCATTATGATTATTTAGTAGTTGCATTAGGCAGTGAAACCAACTTTTTTGGAATGGCAGATGTTGAGAAAAATGCTTACACAATGAAAACTCTCAATGATGCAGTAATGTTAAGAAATAGAGTAATCGATATGCTTGAACAAGCTGAGAATGAAACAGATCCTATTCTTCGAAATAGTTTTTTGACATTTGTTGTAGTAGGAGGTGGATTTGCAGGAATTGAAACTGCAGGTGAGTTGATGGATCTTTTACTAGATGCAAGAAAACATTATCATACAATTCAGAAAGGGGATATTCGTGTAATAGTTTTAGAGGCTCTTCCGATGATTCTCCCTGGTTTTAATGAAAAGTTGGCTGAATTTTCAAAAGAAAAAATGATAGATAGAGGTATTGATATTAGACTCAGAACAGCAGTTACAAGTTTTGATGGAACGGAAGTCATTGTAAAATCATTAGATGAAAATCCAAAAGATGCTATGAATGAGTCAAAGATAGATGCAATTAGAACTAAAACATTGATTTGGACTGCAGGCGTTACACCTGTTAATACAATTAAAAGATCAATGTTCAAAACTGATAAAGGCAAAGTAATTGTAAATGATTTTCTGGAAATTCCAGAATTTCTTGGGGTTTTTGCAATTGGTGATTGTGCCTTATTTATGGATCCTCAAACAAATAGACCGTTTGCACCAACTGCACAACTTGCAGAAGCACAAGCCAAAATTGCAGCCTATAATCTAAATGCCTCAATTAAGAATTTAGAGAAGAAAAAATTTGAATATCATTCTAAGGGACAAATGGCAATTATTGGAAAAAGAACTGGTATTGCGACGTTTTTAGGGATGAATATCTCAGGATTCTTAGCTTGGCTTATTTGGAGAAATGTATATCTTTCAAAAATTGCATTACCTGATAAAAAAATCAGAGTTTTCTTAGATTGGACAATTGATTTGTTATTTGATAGAGATATTTCAAGACTGAAACTCATAAAACGTGAAACAGAAAAAGAGTACAAAGTTCTTGATGAAGTAGATGATGTTTGGTGATTATTTTCTTAGTCTCTGAATTATCATAGTTGGTGCAACAAAATACATTCCAATGTTTAATGTAATTACAGAAAGTCCTAGTCCTAATACTTCGGCTTCAGAACCATCTTCAACTAATGTCATAATTGAAAGGGTTGAAAGCATCGGAGTTATTGCAATCTTTACTACTTCCTTGAATGCTGGATTTTCTCTTTCCCAGTCTGCTACTGTAGGACTAAATGAATAATAAAATTGATTGAATCCAGCCATAAATGAAGTACCGGAGGCTGTTTGTAACAGAGAATTGTCTCTTAGTTCTCGTAATTGTTGTACTTGGGGAGCAAATTCAGAACCAAATGTAGCAGTAGCAATTAGACAACCCCCTCCTTTTTTTTCTGTCTCCTTTGAAGATATTATAGATTTTGTTTCTTTAATTGGCTCAGATGTTATTTTAAAAGAATTAACAGATTCCTCAAACCTAGAAATTTGATCATTAAAATTATCTACTCCATTGCTATATGCAAAAGTATAAAATTTTTCAGGAGTTGAAATTATCACCTCTCTGAATTGTACATTGTATGATGTACCATTACTTGTGAAAATACCTTTAGCATTAGTAACATAAGCTTGTTTTTCATTAATTGTTGATTTTTCTTGAGAAATGATTTCTAAATTACCTGATTTAAGTGCCTTTTTTAGAAACTCAGCTTTTTGTTTGATCAAATCATCTAGAGTTTCTCCTTTGGCATTAGAAATAGTCAAAGAAAATACTGGATTAATGGGTCCAACTTTAGGTCCTACAGCAACTATATCAGGAGCATTCTCATTAGTTTTTTCTGGTTGTTGTAGTAACCAACCTTCAGGTACATTAAATGCAATGTCTAATACTTTATTTTCATAAAGCTGACTGCCTGTAGAATTTACAATTGGTGTGGTAATTCTTTCGGGATCTGATAGATCAAGTAAATTAGATATTTCAGAACGATTTACAACTTCAACTTTTGTAATTTTTACTTGTTCAGTGTCTACTGGAATGTCTTTGTCTCCTGTTTGCATTGAAGCAATCTTATCAAGTGTTTCAAAACTTTCTTCTGTTACAATCCTACCAAAAACAGTATATTGCTCATCAAGAAAGTTTGAATCTTTATGAACTATAAAGAATTGAGAACCCGCACTGTTTGGATCAGCTGATCTTGCCATTGACACAATTCCACGATTATGTTTTATTGTATTAAATTCAGCATTTACAGAATAACCTGGCCCTCCAGTTCCCCATGTACTTTTATCTCCATCTTTTGTATTTGGATCTCCACCTTGAATCATAAATCCAGGGATTATTCTATGAAATATGGTACCATCATAGAATCCATTTTCAGATAATTTGATGAAGTTGACAACATGATTAGGAGCATCATTAGGGAAAAATTCTATCACAATTTTTCCAAGATTAGTATGTAAAATTACTAATTTATCATCAGATTGTGCAAATGATTGATTCCCCAAATTAATTAAAAGTAATGATAGAGATATTATGATAAGAATTTTTTTCAATAAATTTTCTCATAATATCTTACTTAAAAGCTAATTGTATTAGTTTTTAACAAGTTAGAATAATAAATCGTTATGCAGCCTGATGAAAAAATTCAAGCCCATTTGGTTTCAGTATGGAGGGAGCCAAAAAAATTCTTTTCAATAGGTGGAAAAGAAGGTATGTTAGTTTTAACTGATAAACATTTGATGTTTATCCATAAGACAGAAGCTAAAATGAAGTGGTGGCAAGCTATTAGACAAAGACAGGTTATTAATTTCTTAAAATCAAAAAATACTATGATTCGTCATGATGGTTATGAAGAAAATAATTTAATGGAGGATATGAAAAATGGAAAAAATATACAATTATCATTTGATGATATCTTGAATATTACGCATGAGGAAAAGGAGTGGGGTAGTATCTTAATATTAGAATATGAAAAAGAGGGCAAACGACAAAAATATCAGTATTCAATTGCTCAAGATTGGGTAAAGTATCCAGTTAAAGAGCCTACAAAGTACATGAAAGTAGATTGGAAACCATTTGTGCAATATATTAAAGACAGGCAAAAATTTACAAAGTAAAATTGGGAAAAATTTATGCTGTAGGTGTTGGACCGGGTTCGCCAAAATACGTTACTAAAATTGTAAGAGAAATAATCCAAAATTGTGATATAGTAATTGGTTATAGATACACGTTAAAAACAATTGAAGATTTGATTGTAGACAAAGAAATCTATGAGATTACTATGAACAATCAGGAGGAGTCATATCAAAAAATTCTTCCAGAATTGGGTGATCGTTCTTTAGTTATTCCGTTTACAGGTGATGTTAATTTTTCAGAATCTGAAGTTGTAGATAGATTAATAGAGATTTTCGGTGAGGTAGAAATAATTCCAGGAATAAGTTCCATTCAGGTTGCTGCATCAAAAGCAAGAGTGCCACTTGATAAATCCAAGGTAATTACAATGCATGTAACAACTTCAATTGAAGAAAAGAAATTAGAATTGCAAAAAGCATTGATTGATGGGTATAGTGTAATTTTAGTTCCAAGACCGTGGCCTAAACAACCTGATAAGCATTTTATGCCATCAGAGATTGCAATATATCTAAAAAACAATAGTTTTGATACAGAAAACATGAAGGTTCATGTTTTTGAAGCATTAACTACTGAAAACGAAACTAGTTTCGTTGGAACTGTAAAAGATTTGGAAGGAAGAGAATTTTCTGATTTGTCCGTAATGGTTTTCAATCAATCTATCTTGGATTCATATATGAATTACAAATGGCAGTGGAAAAACTAGTTGCCTAGGTTTTGTCCTTTCCCAAGAATTACATTACCTTCTACATTTGGAAATACATAAGCCACAATTTTCATCCATTGATAATCTGGATCATATAATCTGTAAAATCCAGCCTTATCTAATGTAATGTTGATTGATTTACCAGGTAATATTTCACCAGTTGAGATTCTACCGTCAGCAGTAAATTGATTATAACGATCACCGTAGTTTTCTTTTCCACTGAAAATAGTATGTGACACCACATCATCGTTTACAATAATGATTGTTGTTTCTGGTTCAACTGAAATCCTATCTTGTGAGAAGTATCTGAATCTTAATGAATCGGTAGAACTTTGAGTTTCTATTGCTTTCTGTTTAATTTTTCCAAGATCAATATATGTGCCTATACCTTGAGTTTATGAACCTTTGAGAATATGGATTGTAAGATTTTCATTTGTTTTAGATTTTAGTGGAGTGACATTAATTTTTGAGAGTTCAGATATCTTTGCGGTGTAGATAATTTTATAGTCATTATCATTGATTGTTATTCTACCTGTAAATCCATAAACCGATGCATTTTTACTTTCTTCAACTAGTTTTCCAAAAAATTTAATCGATGCTTTATCACCAGTATCACTCTCAATAATTCCATTAATTCTGATGTATTGACCTTCATGTAATGCTGTTGCATCTAATTTAGTAACTAGAAAATTTTTATCATCTAAAGTAATTACTCCATCCTCAATTGAAGATTTAACACTACTGCCAGTTTGTTTTTGTGTAGATAATACCAGATCAATTTCAGAAGTTTTTATTGTATTTTCTGTTACTGCATATCCAGATCCTTCTAAAGTAAAAGCACTGTTTGGAGAGATTGTTGCAAAAGAATCAACAAAAACAAATCCTGAAAGACCAAGTAACACTAAGAGTACTGTAATAGTTATTTTCATACTATATTTTCCATCTAATTTGGTTTATAATTTACTACTAAATTATTTTAGACTGATTAGGCAAATCCATGGGTTTTTCTTGGAATTAAAAACTAGGTAGGCCAATGCCTTTCTCATGAACTAATTTTATCATGTAATCTTCCAAATATCCTCCTGCCAAAAGGAGTCCTATCACCATTCCAATTTCTATAGCTGTTGGTTTTAGAAATGGAATTAGGCTGGATTTTTTAGATATTGCTCTAATCAACATGAAACTTCTAGATGTTGCTATAGAATACGCTGCAAGTTCCATAAGTCCAAATGGAGAAAGAAATAGAATTGCTAGTGGTGGGATTTTTGTTAATTCTGGTGTAATTGAAACTATTGCCGAAAAAGCGAAACCGGTAGACCAAGCTGAAAATAACCCCCATGCAACTCCAAATCCTGGAATAAACATTGGTAATGATACAGATGAATTATGAAGAAAGATTCCTATAGCGCCAATATCTATAACTAATTTTTTAAATTCCGACATGAATGTATTTGCTTCTTCTTCACTAACTGGAAACATTGACCCAATTTGATAAGTTGCTGTAAATAATCCCATAAATATGAAAAACATAGTTATTCGAATTTTAGACATGTTATATTTTGTTAGAAACAATATTTGAGGGTTGGGTATAGGCGCAGATTTAATTAAACCAAAAAGTATTCTTTGGTGATGAAAAAAGAACTAACTGTTGCTTTGAATTATGCTTTGAATAAAGGGTTTCAAATTCATCGTGATGCGTTCAGGTTTTTAGAGAATATAGATGTAAAAAAACTAGAAAAAATAA
>JACRND010000029.1 GCA_016234975.1 Nitrosarchaeum sp.
AATCCTCAAAACAAGGATGCAACTGGAAAACCACTTTCTGCATCAATGAAGAGCACAATTGAAAGGCTGAGAACATGGGACAATAGAAGTCAGGTTCATGAGCCTGTTGACAGAAATTTTAGACAGGCATTTAGTGAATTAAATAGATTAAAAGACAAACTAGCAATTTCTGATGCTGTTATTGAAAAGGCAGCCTACATTTACAGAAAGGCACTTGATAAAGGTCTTGTCAGAGGGCGTTCAATTTCAGCTTTAATGGCATCTGCACTATATGCAGCTTGTCGTGATACTGAAACTCCAAGAAATCTCAAAGATGTAGAGCAAGCAGCTAATATCAAAAGAAAAGATATTGCAAGATGCTATAGATTACTAATCAAAGAACTAGATCTAAAAATGCCTGTAACTGATTCAATTCAATGTGTTGCAAGAATCGCAAGCAGAATTGGAATTGCAGAGAAAACAAAAAGATATGCAGTCAATGTACTTAAACAGGCACAAGAAAATGAAGTCTCTGCAGGTAAAGATCCAATGGGATTAGCTGCAGCTGCATTATACCTATCTTGCGTCAAAAATGGTGAAGACAAGACACAAAGAGATATCGCAGAAGCAGCTAATGTAACTGAAGTTACAATCAGGAATCGCTACAAGGGACTCAAAGACTCTTTAGATCTTTAATCTTATTTTTCTATTTTCTTTTTATAGTAAATTATGATAACGTGATATCATCTGAGATTCTTCCACGAATTCTATTTTTCTCAGATAACATTCTTCTTTTACACATACTATATTTTCGTACAAATTTATAGAATTTAAAATATAACCTCATTGTTTTTAAGAAAAATAGTTTTTAGGAACAAATCTGTACCGCTTGGCTGACCTGAAGAACGTTACTAGTGTTACAAAGCCCACTATGAAATAACCCATAGAGTAATTGTAAACTCGATACACATTAAATCACCATAAACAATTTGATATTATTGAGTGCAACCAACTCTTTACGCGAAGATCACAAGCAAATCAAGCGTCTAGAAAAAATAATCATAAAATGCTACAAGGACCTCTATAATGGAAAAGACATACCATTTGGTGACATTGAAAAAATAAATCTAATAATTGCAGAATTCCTAGATTCTATTCATTATTCAAGAGAGGAAAACTCGTATTTCCCGTGTGTAGCAAGCTATGATCATCTAAAAAAAGAGATAAGAAGTTTGATGATAGAGCACGAGTTTTCGCGAAGAATTGCAAAAAATATATCAACACATCTAACACGTTGGAAGAAAGGAGAAGACGCAAGAGAACCAGTAGCAAGATTCCTTAGGACATATTCAATTTACCTCATAGACCACATGTCAAAAGAGGAAGAATTCTTTGATAGGGCAGAAAGCGAAGTGTTATCAAAAGAAGAAGAGATGGAGATGTTTGAGCAGTTCCGTTCTGTTATGGCAATTACAACAAAGATGCAAAATATGATTAAAGAAATAGAGTATCTTGAGCAACGTCCTTGGTTTCTAACGTAAGCTCTTTAAGACCTATTTGAAAAATTCCAAATCATGAAGCCTTTTGTCTTATGGATGACCGGCCTGCCATGTTCCGGCAAGACTACGATTGTTAGAGAACTTCAAAAAGACATTCCAAATCTAGCAATGCTTGATGGGGATGAGCTAAGGGAATGGTTTTCACCAAAAGACTTTTCCAAGGCAGGAAGAGATGAGCACAACAAAAGAGTAGCTCATCTAGCAAAATTGTTACTAAAACATGGAGTCCCGTCTGCAGTATCTCTCGTTTCTCCATACAAGGAGAACCGAGACAGTGCAAGAGATATTATCAATTCAGGCGACCAGTTTGCTGAATGTTATGTCAAATGCTCAGTTGAAAAATGTGAGCAAAGAGATGTCAAGGGAATGTATGCTAAGGCAAGAAAAGGTGAGATCAAAGGATTTACAGGAATTGATGATCCATATGAGGCTCCACAGAATCCAGACTTGCTAATTGATACAGAGAATGAGTCATTAACAGACAGTGCAAAAAAAGTAAAGGAATTTCTTAAGAAAAGAAACCTAATCTAATCTTTTAAATGCTTTAACTATTTTATCATGAATCAATCCATTAGTTACTAAAATTCCATTTTGATGGTTTACTATTTTATTATTATATGTAATGTCATTACCAGACATATCAGTCATTTTTCCACCTGCTTCAGAAATTAAACAATATGATGCAGCTGAATCCCACTCCTTCATCTTATTTGTTGTAGTAATATATGCATCAGCTTCTCCTGAGCTGATCTTTCCTACTTTTAGTGAACTACCTATACTAGTAAAATCTTTAATCCCTAATTTTTTAATAAACATTTTTTCTTTTTCTGAAAGATGATGTCTTGAACCAACTGCTTTACATTTTGAAAGTTCTGAAACCTTTGTAACTGATATTTCCTCCCACTTGCCTTTTGAAAATCTAAAAGCGCCACACCCTTTCTGTGCTGCAAAAATAGTTTTTTCTGTAGGCCAACCAATAACACCTATAATTGGCTTTTTATTTTTTATCAATGCAATCATTACAGTAAATTCTCCTGTTTTATCTATAAAATCAGAAGTTCCATCAAGAGGATCAACTATCCAAATAATTTCTTCTGATAGTCTCTTTTGATCGTCTTTATCTTCTTCAGATAAAATTTTGTGTTCTGTTTTTGCTAAAATAGCCTTAATGATCTCATTACTTCTTAGATCAGCTTCTGTAATTGGTGAATCGTCACTTTTTGTGAATGTTTCATATTTGCCTTCATATATCTCTAGAATTGAATTTCCTGCTTTATAGGCAGCCTCGATAGCCACATCTAATTCTGGCATTTTGTCTAAAATTGGAATGTTCCTCAATTATAATTACCTAGGTAGTTAATTCTGGTTTTAATGTCCAGACGACCCCTAGGACAATAAATGGAATTGACATTATTCCGATAATTGCAAGTATGATGTTAAATTGAGATTCTGATACTTGTGGATTATTGACTATCCAAGGTAATGGTAATGTAATGACTATCCAAATTATTCCTAATAAGATAATTAATTTGGCCTTTTTCTTCCTATCTGTCATCATTTTCAGTATTCTTTGAGCAGTATTAAATCCATGTGAATTTACTTGATTGATTCTCCACCATCAACTGCAAGTATTGCCCCTGTAGTCCAGGCAGCATCATCAGAAGCAAAATACAAAATTGCTTTGGCTACTTCTTCTGGCTGACCAATTCTACCTATAGGGTGTTCATTATTCATAAATTCTCTATCTTTTTCAGTTTTCAAAAATGGTTTAGTCATATCTGTGTCAACAACACCAGGACAAATACAATTAACTCGAATTTTGTCTTTTGCATATTCTAATGCCCAACATTTTGTAAGAATAATTAATCCAGCCTTTGCTGCAGAATATGCATCCGCATTAAATCCCTGATATGCTTTTAATCCCGCATCTGATGAAATATTAACTATTGATCCTGATGTTTTTTGTAAATGAGGTATTGCCGCTCTTGTAAATCTAAATTGCCCTGTAAGATTTACATCTAAAACATCACTCCATTCAGATTCATCAATTTCATGTAATTGTTTTATTTTTGGAAAAATTCCAGCATTATTTACTAGAATATCCAATTTACCAAATTTCTCAACAGTTTGTTCTACGACTTTTTTAACATCATTCTCATTTCTAATGTCAGCTGTTATTCCTACTGTGTTTGAAAGCAGACTAACTGCATTTTCTAATCTCTCTGAATCTTTTGCTGTTATGACTACATTTGCACCATTTTCAGCAAAAATTTTTGCAGTTGCAAATCCGATACCTCTACTTCCACCAGTTATAATTGCAACTTTTCCAGTCAGCTTCAATATTTTTTTCAATAAATTTCGTAATTTATAGCTCTTTAAACCAACAATGTAAGAATTTATGAGTATTTTTCATATTTGTAGAAATAATTCTTTAATTTGAAAACAATTTCATCATTTCATATTTTTTTAAATCATTATTCAAAAACCTAATCTATTTTTCAAAATAAATTCATTATCATCACATCAAATACTAAATCAAAACGTCCTATGACATTATTGTCTTTCACATCATCTATGTTGAATTTTTTAATTTTTAAATTATTTTGATATGATTTTTACAAATCTATGAGTTAACTAGTAACATAAAATTTTTCATAAATCTCTATAAAATATTATAATTTTTCATACTAAATGTTAAATAGTTGTAGTAACTATATTAAATAATGCCGAAGGATATAATTCCTATCGACTGAAGCGGCGTTACCCCGCAGAACGAAAAAGGTAATCAGGCGTTTTAACGACCTGACCATGAGAGGAAATCTCTCAGAGTTCTGCAGTAAAGGGGTAAACGCCTTTTAATTTTTAATAATATCTACTGATACTGAACCTAATTCATTTCCATTTGGGTTAATTTCAATAGATATTACCTGCTGATCTGGAATTGAAATCGCTTTCTGTCCATTGTAATCCCATGTATAATATTCTGATATTCCTGTCTGATGCAGAGTTCCTTTCAACTTGAAATTTTCAGTAAAATCATAATCTTTTCCTTTTAATAAAATAGTTAGAGATTGAGGACTATCACCATTAGGAACAAATTTAAAAAGATAATCTCCTTTATTCACAGTAAATGTGTTAGAATAAATTCCATTTTTGTATAAATCAGAATCTGCCAAAGTAACATGAAAAACTGCATTACTGCTTTTCTTATCAACATGATTAAACGATAATATTATTACAACTATTATTAACACCAAAGGAATGATGATAATTTTTTTATTCATTTAAGTTAAATTATCAATTCTATTATAAAAATAAATTTAATTATAACTCTAAAGCTTCTTTTAGACCCTTGTATCTATTTCTAATAGTTACTTCTGTAACTCCTGCAGCAACTGCGATATCTTTCTGAGTTTTATTCTCTCCATTTATTACACAAGACAAGTATAATGCAGCTGCAGCTAATCCCATTGGATCTTTACCTGCAGAAAGTTCAATTTTAGCAGCATGATCTAAAATCTCCACTGCTCTTCTTTTTGTTTTCTCTGATAATTCTGCAATACTAGATATTCTTGAGATACATTTGACAGGATTTACAACTGGCATTTTCAGATCTAATTCTCTTAATAATAATCTGTAACATCTTGCAATATCTTTTCTCTTAATGTTAATTCCATTTGCAACATCTGTTAGTGTTCTTGGAGTTTCAGTATTTCTACATGCAGCATAAAGAGATGCTGCTATAAGACCTGGAATTGAACGCCCTCTGACAAGCCCTTTGTCAAGTGCTTTTCTGTAAATATAGGCTGTCTTTTCAATAACAGCATCAGATAATGCAAGTTTTGTTTTTAGCCTGTCTAATTCACTAAATGCCTGTCTAAAATTTCTGTCAACAGGCTCATGAACCTGACTTCTATTGTCCCATGTTCTCAGCCTTTCAATTGTGCTCTTCATTGATGCAGAAAGTGGTTTTCCAGTTGCATCCTTGTTTTGAGGATTAGTGGTTTTCCAGTTGCATCCTTGTTTTGAGGATTGATTATTGTAGCCAGGCCCATATCATGCATGGCCAAAGAAGTTGGTGTACCTGTCCTGGTTCTATTATCTCCCTCTTCTTTAGAAAACGATCTCCATTCCGGTCCCTCCTGCTCTACTCTGTCTGTAGCAACAAAACCACACTTGGAGCAAAACATTTCCCCAGTATTAGAATCAGTTAACATTGATCCTTTGTTACAACGTTGACATCTATCACTAGAACCAATACTTTGAGCCATAAATTCAGAAATTCATCTTCATTCTGTGCTTAAAAAGATTTGAATACTGTAAAATTGGGTAGATTTTCTGAATTTAGGCTTAAAAAAAATATTTAAATACAATTTTTTTATCCACACAAGCATAGAATGGTAAAATGTCCACTATGCGGAGAGTCGCTAAATAATAATTCTGTGATTCCAAATCACATCCAAAAAATCCATCCACAAAGAATCTCAATCCTAAATCTCTAGGAAAGGCATTTCTTGTTAGTAATATTTTATTTACTGTTAAGCAATGTTTACACCCGAAATTAAGTACAAATCACAAGATCAATTTCATTGTCAGATTTACAAAATAAATGGAATAAACAACAGAAACCAGGAATTACCGATAAAATTAATGACACATTTAATCCAAAAGGAGCATTAAAACCTAAAATTCAAAATGGAATCAAACAATTACAAACACAAATCGCTAAACTTGATTCAATGCTTGTAAAATTAAATGAAAGAGACAGTAAACTCTTAGAATTTTATCCAAAGAATTAGTAGAAGTAAGGAAAACTACAAAAATTTTAAGTAATGCAAGAATAGCATTAGAGCAAATTGAATTAAGACTAACAACTTATCATGATCTTGGAGATAATGTAGTTACCATCATGCCTACAATAGGTTTGATGAAGAATCTCAAATCATCTCTTGTAAAATTTATGCCAAGTGCTGACCAAGAGATTAATCAAATGGCACAGATGTTAGGTGGATTTATGACTGACAGTTTCTCAAGTGACGCTACATTTGGAATGGATGAAACAACCAATTCTGAATCCGAGAAAATTCTACAAGAGGCAGCAGCTGTAGCTGAAAGTTCTGTTGGAAATAGATTTCCCTCAATGCCTACAAACACTAGGACTTCTAAAAGTAAATTTTTCTGATACCTAAAATTGATTTCTTGCGTGATAACATGAGAGGGAGCTACAATTCCCCGAATGTTTTTGTCGTT
>JACRND010000030.1:0-4282 GCA_016234975.1 Nitrosarchaeum sp.
CAAAGTGTAATTTTATGATGAATATCTCCAGTTCCTAATACTTTTCCTGGAAAAACTACTGTATCGGCATCTTTTGTTAGTTGACCTATTCTATTCAAATTGATATGTCGCCTTGCAATGGATGGTTTTAATGCATATTCTGCCAGTCTTGCCCAAATTGGGGCATCATTTTTGGTAGATGCTTTTTTTAGATCTCTTGCCATGCGTATGACGACTTGATTAGTCATGTGTATAAACCGGTTTAAAACCCAAATATAATGTCTATGCTTAGTTTATTCTTTTAATTGACCAATAATTTCTTTAAACTCTGATAATCTATTACTTAGTTCATCTACTCCTGCAATGATTATCTGTTCTGGTTTTAATGCCCCAGTTGATTCTATTGTTAGTATTCTCTCATCTTCTTTATTGGTTTCAGTTAAGACTGAAATATTTGCTGAATTCCACTTTGCATGTTCTGTTCCGCGACCCAATCGCGCATAACATTCTACTTTAATTCTTTGTCCTGCTGCTAGCTGAACAATTGGAATTTTATCTGAAGTTGGTTTTACTGACTCATCTTCAGATGTTAGTTCATTTGATAAGATTGTTCTAGTGACGTCTGAATCTCCTGAATCTAAAACCAACATAACTTTACAATTAGAACAACCTGTCTCGCTTTGACAATCACATTTTGATGGCTCGTTGAATCTTGATAAATCTGTCTTGATTGGTATTAATCCCAGCCTGTGTGCCAAACCCTCATCCGGTAATACGGACGAATTTTCTATGATGTCTACTGTATCTATAGCAAATACTGGAATGCCGTTTAAACAGATACGTCTAAGCGCATTTGCATACTGCAATGGAACGCCTTTTAGCTTTATTGACATCTTTTGATTATCCTTGTTAATTACCTCTAAAGAAGACAAATCTTAGAAGAAAATTCCCAAAGTCCACATAAAAATCTAGCTGGTTTTACGTATGGATGTTAAAATTTTAGTGTTACCTGCTAAATCTCATTTTAGGCATAATCTTATAATTTTCTAAATCATCTAATTTATGATTAATCTCTTTTTGTCTTTTAACCATAATCTCTGGAATTTATCTCTTAACTTATAACTGCATATTATGATAAACGAATGTTAATTGAAACGTACTTCAAAAATAGCAATTATTTCATGTATTGTATCTGTTGTAATTATTGTTGCAGCATTAACTGTACACCTTAGACTTTCAGAAACGGAAAGATCTGAAATTGAGTCAGGTTCTGAACAGAATGAAAAAGAAAGCGCAAGTCAAGTTGCAAATGAAATTGTAAATAGTATCCAAAACAAGCCAGAATCAGAACAAAATGAAAATACTGAGCAAACTAATACTGCATCAAATACAACTGTTGACCAAATTGAGATTTCAGTAAAAGAAGTAGACGAAGCATATAGATGGTCAAACTCAACTGAAATTAATCCTACAATTACACTTCAAGTAAATATGGGCAATGTTATTCAGTTCACAAATCCGACTGATACAAAACACGCATTCATAATAGGACAAAATGATCAAGTGATTCTAGAAAGTAAGGATATTGGACCTGGTTTATCTGGTAAACTATCAATCAAACCCACTAGGACTGGCGTTTTTGAATATCATTGTAAATATCATCAAGATACAATGAAGGGAATTCTTAACGTAGAACCATAACCAGATTTTTTAAAACTATTTTTTTGTGTATATCAATCCATTTTAGACATAACTCAAACATTCTTCATGGCACACTAAATACTCTTTTTCAGATTTAGAAAAAACGTTAAATGATAAAGTCTTGATTCAGTAATTGATGAAAAACTATTGCAAATTACTATTTTTTGTTTTCACATTAACTGTATTAATTATTACACCGAATCTTCATGCTAATGCAATAGAGATGATGGATCCCAAAATGATCAAGGATAACATGATGGGGCACATGGAATCCCCAAGAAAGCAGATGAAAATGGGTGTAGATGTTCATATGATTCAATGCAAGTCTGGATATGAACTTGTTTTCAAATCTACTAACTGGTCACCGTCTTGTGTCAAATCATCAAGCGTAGCTAGACTAATCGAAATTGGATGGGCATCAAATCATATGCCGTCCAAAGATAAGATGATGATGGAAAATAAAATCATCACACCTGAAGACAATGACAAAATAATCAATATCAAAAAAGGAGAGAGTTTTATCGTGAAACTCGGTAGTGATTACAACTGGAGAATCAGCATTGATAATCAAACAGTTGTAGATAATGATTACAGTGATATTCGTTATTCTGGTTCTCAAGGTGTGTACAAGGCTTACAATTCAGGTCAAGCAATACTTACTGGTGTAGGTGATCCACAATGTCTATCATCGGATCCATCATGTAAGAGTCCTTCAATTCTATTCCAGTTGAACATTAATGTAAAATGACAGGATGATATTTCCAAGCATTCTTGCTTTTCATTACTTTGTTTTTGAAATCAAAATGGATAATTGTGACATTCTTGTAATTCTACAATAGATAGATTCTTCCTCATCATTGAGTATAGATAAATACCAAATTATCATAGACTATTTCAGAAATGACCGATGTAACCGTGGTTAGATATTCATACGAAGGCGAAAAATTTGAGATTTTGGTAAAGCCTGATCCTGCACTGGATTTCAAACTGGGAAAGAAAAAAGATATTTCTGCAGTTCTAATTTCTGATGAGATCTATACTGACTCTGGTAAAGGCACTAAACCTTCAACAGAAAAACTACTCAAAGCTTTCAAAACTGAAGATGTCAATGAGATAGCTGAGATAATGCTTAGAAAAGGCGAACTAAATCTTACTACTGAACAAAGACGTAAAATGCTCGATGAGAAGAGAAAACAAATTATCTCGTTCATTGCCAAGACTTACGTTGATCCTAGATCCCATTTACCTCATCCTCCACTAAGAATTGAACAAGCTCTAAAGGACGGAAGAATCACAATAGAACCGCAAAAAAGTGTAGATGAGCAAGTAAAAGATATTGTAGAAAAACTACGTTCAATAATACCTCTAAAATCTGAAAACTTAGATCTTGAAATAACGATACCTGCACAATATGCATCTCAATCTTATGCTGTTTTGAAATCTGTAGGATTTCTAAAAAAGGAAGAATGGCAAAATAATGGTTCTTTAAAAGCAATACTTGAAATACCCGCTGGAGCAAGGCCAAACGTGATTGATAGATTGGGTTCTATAACAAAAGGTTCTGCTACAGTTGAGGTTATGAAGTAATGGAGAACAAAAGAAAATACGTTATACCTGGTGATATTATTACAACAGGCCCTTACAGACCTGAACAAAATGTAATTCTTGACGGCAACAAAATCATCTCCACCGCTATAGGAATTTCAGAAATTTACGATGATTCAATTAAAGTAATACCGCTAACTGGAAAATATATTCCAAAGATCGATGACCTTGTAATTGGTAAAATCATCTCTCATACATCGCTATCTTGGGAATTAGATATCAATTCATGTTATGTGGGATTTTTACCTGCACAAGACGTTTTTGGGAGAGATTTTTCTGCACATGCTGATGAACTTTCATCAAAGTTGAAATCAGGCGATCTTGTTGCAGCTAGAATCGCTAATTTTGATAGAACTAGAGATCCACTTGTTACAATAGCTGATAGAGATCTTGGCAAGATTGATTCTGGACACTTGGTCAAGATTTCTCCTAGCAAAGTACCACGTCTAATTGGAAAGAGAGGAACTATGATTCAAACAATTGAAATGGCTACGGGTGCAGCTATCACTATTGGTCAAAACGGCTGGGTAGTGGTTTCATGTGAGACTCCCGAGGGATTATTAAAGGCTAAAAAAGCAATACAAATGGTAGATGAAAAGGCACATGTTGCTAATTTAACTGACCAAGTGAAAGAAATGTTAGAATCAAAAGGTGAATCATAATGGGCGGAAGAGATACAACACTAGTGTTACTAGATGAGAATGGAATTCGTTGCGACGGTAGAAAAGTTGATAAACCTAGACGAATTATGATTAAAGCTAAAAAAATAAAAAACGCTGATGGTTCAGCATACATTGAATTTGGAGATAACAAAATTTTAGTTGGAGTGTTTGGTCCACGAGATGTCCATCCAAAACACATGTCCAATACTGACACTGGTATTTTGCGAGTTAGATATCATATGGAACCATTTTCTGTAACCGAGAGAAAAAATCCTGCACCGTCTAGAAGAGAAATTGAAATTTCCAAAGTTATCAAAGAAGCACTAGAACCTGCA
>JACRND010000030.1:4356-8361 GCA_016234975.1 Nitrosarchaeum sp.
ATCGAAGTTCTTCAAGCAGACGGCGGTACTAGATGTGCTGCACTTTCTGCTGCATCTGTAGCTTTAGCCGATGCTGGAATTCCTATGAGAGACATGGTTGCAGCATGTGCTGCAGGTAAAGCGGCAGATACAATTATTCTTGATGTTAATAATGAAGAAGATCAAGCAGGACAAGCAGATATGCCGATTGGATACATGCCAAGTCTTGAAAAAATCACACTACTTCAATTAGATGGTGTACTAACTCCTGCAGAATACAAGAAATGTGTTGAGACAGGAATTCATGGTTGTAAGATTGTCTATGAATTACAAAGGAAAGCATTAACTGAAAAATATTTTGGAAATGGAGAAAAATAAATGACGTCTACTTCTGTAATTGACGAGCTAAAAAAATCTCAAATTCTTGAATTATTAGAACAAGGAAAAAGAGTTGATGGAAGAGCACTAGACGAACCACGAAAATTAATAATTGAAATAAATGCAATTCCAAAAGCAAATGGTTCTGCACGCGTTAGATTAGGTGACAGTGAAGTAGTTTGTGGTGTTAAAATTCAACCAGATAGACCTTTTCCAGATATGGGTGACAAAGGCATCTTCATTTGCACTGCTGAACTTTTGCCGCTTTCTCATCCAAGTGTTGAAACTGGACCTCCTGGACCTGATGTTATTGAATTGGCAAGAGTAGTTGATAGAGGTATTAGAGAGAGTCACATGATTGATTTGTCTCAATTAGTAATTGAAAAAAATAAATCTGTTGTTGGAGTTTTTGCTGATAATGTTGTAGTTGATTATGATGGAAATTTGTTTGATACATGTGCTTATGCCGCAACAGCTGCAATCCTTTCATCAAAAACACCAAAATGGGAAATAAAAGATGATGTTCCAACTTTAGTTGAAGGCGGAGAATCACCTGTTCCAATCACAACTATTCCAGTCTCTGTCACTATGGGCAAAATTGGAAATTACATAATTGTTGATCCAAACGGTGATGAATGGGATAGTATGGATGCAAGAATTACAATCACTACTGATTCTAATGGAAACATTTGTGCTTTGCAAAAAGGAGGCAATGGTGGATTTACCTTTGATGAGGTAATCAAATGCGGTGAACTGTCTGTTAAAGTAGGCTCAAAAATAAGAGAAAAGTTAAAACAAGCAAAGGAAGGAGGACAATAAATTGGCAAAGCAAAAATCACTAAAAGGATTAGGTGCAAGATATGGTATTAAAATTAGAAAACAATATGCTAAAATTCACTTTCAACTAAAAGAAAAAAGAACTTGCCCTGAATGTGGCTCTCAACAGTTTAATCGTGATGCAGTAGGTATTTGGTCTTGCAAGAAATGTAGTTTCAAAGTTGCTGGAACAGCATACGATGTCAAACTTTAATGCAAAAATCATTATTGACGCAAAAGAAAAAACGAAAGCGATATTTGATTCTATAAACACTGATAATACATTTTATCCGGAAAATCCTACAAAAACACACATGTCATTAAATGATAAAATCAACATTTCCATAGAATCTGATCATATTCCACATTTACGAGCAAATCTTAATTCGACTTTACGATTAATTCAAGCAAGTTACGATTCAATCGAATCGGTAAAGATATAATGAAATCAAAGACATTGTATTAACATGTCAGCAGGACAAATGCCTCCTTGGCTTCAAGAACAGCTCATGAAAATGCAGCAATCTCAGCAAAACCTTCAATCTATAATGACACAAAAACAACATCTTGAGATGGAAAAAATTGAGACTGAAAAGGCACTTGAGGAATTAAAAAAAGCAGCAGACGATGATAATGTATACAAACATGCTGGCTCAATTTTGATAAAATCAACTAAACAAGAACTAATTGATGAATTAGAAGAACGAAGAGAGCTGGCAAAAACACGTGCAACTGTTCTTGAAAAACAAGAATCTAGAATTAAAGAATCTCTTAAAGAACAAGAGGCAAAAATTACTGAAATGATGCGAGGCCCTGTATCTGGAGGCGCTCAAATGTCACAACCTCCTCAATCAGATGATAATCCTAGGAAATAGCCTGATAATTTAGATTTCAAAAAGATATTAACAAATTAACAAAATTACATTTGGTGAAATTAGAGAATTTACGAATCATTGTAGATGAACGGGAACGTAAGAGTGGGATTCCTGATCTACTAAAATCTGTAGGCCTTAATCTCGAAATGAAAACATTACCTGTAGGTGATTATATCGTTGCACCTGAAACCATTGTAGAGCGAAAAAGTATTCGTGATTTGATGTCTTCTGTTTTTGACGGTAGGCTTTTTGATCAATGCTCTAGACTAAAAGAACACTTTCAGTTCCCAATAGTGCTTATGGAAGGAAATGTAGATGAAATTGAAGAAATAGCTGATAATCCAATAATTTTCTACGGTGCTTTGTCTACTGTGGTAATTGATTTTAAAATTCCAATAATTCCTACTCCTAGTGCAATTCATACTGCAAAATTACTTGTTTCATTATGTTCTAAAAACGAATCACAAAAAGGTCCCTATCTGAAAAAAATAAAAAAATCAAATGATCTGGAAAAACAACAATTATCATCTCTTTGTAGTTTGCCTGGTATTGGAGAGAAATTCGCTGTTAGGATGCTGGAGAAATTTGGAACTCCTTTGAAAGTTTTTACTGCCACAACTACTGAACTTGCAAAAATTGAAGGTCTTGGAGACTCCAGAGCTAAAAAAATAAAAAAAGTACTTGAATCCCAAAGTAAATACCTCAAAGAATCAAATCAAAAAACTTTGCATGATGCATGATACTATTAAATAAATTGACGAATTTGTGTCATTGATGTTAGTTTCAATAGATTGGCTAAAAGATCATCAATATGATCCAAATGTTGTTATTTTAGATACACGTCCTAAAACAATGTTTTTGTATGGTCATGTCTCAAAATCTCAATCATTAACAATAGACCAAGTTATTCAATTTGATCAGTACGGTGCAAATCTGGTTGTCGATGAAAAAAAAATCGCTGATCTTTTTAGTTCACTTGGAATTAATAATTCTAAAATTGTTGTTCTTATTGGCGATTCCATGGATCCGTCAGCTGCTAGGATTGTGTGGACATTTCTATACTTTGGACATGAAAAAGTACATCTGCTTGATGCAACTATTACAGACTTACAAAGAAATGGATTTGAATTCACAAAAAGACTGTTCATTCCTGAACCATCAAAATTTATTCCAAAAATCAATTCTAAAATTCGAATAGAATCTGATCATCTTAAAGAAAATCTAAATAATTTTGTAGTACTAGATGCAAGAACACCTCAAGAGTTTATGGGTGGACATTTACCTAGTTCAAAACTAATTCCATTTACTGAAGGAATAGCATATGATGGCAAATTATTTCAAAATAAAGATTTTTTAAAAAATCTATTTTCTCAAAATCAAATATCTAAAGACAGCACAATTGTTTGTTACTGTATGCATGGTCATAGGGCATCTAGTCTATTTTTACAATTGATGATTGCAGGTTATCAAAATATAAAATTGTATGATGGATCATTCGTTGATTGGTATGGACGGAGATTGCCCCTTGAGTAATTTTCTTTTAAGTGGGGTGCCACACATTGGACACTCTTTTCCAGTCGTATGGTTTGTACGACAACCTGGACAATAATGAACCCACTTCCCAACATCTTGAAAACTATTTGTCATTATGGGCGATACCTTCAATCCTATGTTTTTTGCAACATTTGTAATTGCAAAATCATCTGAAATAATTTCACCTTTAAGGCTAATACATAGCGCAATTATTGAAATATCTTGCTTTGATAATTGTAGAAAATCCCCTGTTTCTTTGGCAGATGCTATGGCTGCATTTATTGATTCTTTGTCTGGATCCATTATTTTTAATCGATTGGTTTCTAACAGTGTTCCTAATGCATCCTGATTTTTTTTAATGTGTTTTATTTCCTCATAAACAAGAGATGTTGTATAACAATCATTGGCTGATCCAAACGGAACT
>JACRND010000042.1 GCA_016234975.1 Nitrosarchaeum sp.
GATGCAACAAAAATTATAGGATATAATCAAAAGGAACTTGAATCAATCCCACAAGAAGCAATTTTGGGTGTAGGTTGCGGCGCTCCACTAAATCATGCTAATCTAAAGAAAGGCGAGATTGTAGTTGATTTAGGGTCTGGTGCAGGAATTGATGTTTTTTGGCTGCAAATAAAGTGTCTAATTCAGGAAAAGCAATCGGAATTGACATGACAGACCAAATGCTAGAAAAAGCCAGAGAGAATGCAAAAAAAGGAAATTATTCTAATGTTGAATTTAGAAAAGGAGACATTGAAGAAAACATTCCATTGGAGAATAATTCAGTTGATGCAGTAATCAGTAATTGTGTAATTAATCTTACAACAAACAAGACAAATGCATTCAAAGAAGTCTTTAGAATTTTAAGACATGATGGAAGAATGGTAATTTCAGATTTGATTACAGACACAGAACTATCTTCAGGAGAAGTTAATTCAGAACAATGGTGTGAATGCATTGATGGTGCATTGACTAAAGAAAACTATCTTTCATGTATGAGACAAGCTGGATTTGAAAAAATCGAGGTGTTAGAAGAAAGAGCATACATGGATGGAGATAAAATCAATGGCAGAAAGATTACCAGTCTTGTAATCAAAGCAGTAAAGTAATTTTCATTATGAAAAAAATTCTTTTTGTTTGCGTTGAAAATGCTGGAAGAAGTCAGATGGCAGAGGCGTTTTTTAAAAAATATTTACCAACAGGATTCCAACCAATTAGTGCGGGAACAAAGCCTGCATCAAAAGTAAATCCAATTGTTTTACAAGCAATGAAAGAAATTGGCATTGATATCAAAAACAAGACCCCAAAATATCTATCAAATGAGATGCTAGTTGATTCTATTGCTGTCAATATGGGATGCATGGACAAAGAATCATGCCCTGCATTGTTTGTCAAAGATGTTCTGGATTGGAATATTCCTGACCCAAGGGGAAAATCGATTGAAGAGGTACGTAAAATTCGCGATCAAATAGAAATCAAAGTAAAAGAATTAGTCAAAAATCTAGAACACCATCATGCATAAATCAAATTTTGTTATATTTTTGGCAGAACTGGCAGGTACTTTTGGCTTGGTTGTTGCAGCTACAGGATCTATCGTGTATGATGGAATGATGGGAAACACTTTGGGAATTGGTTTCATTTCAGTAATACATTTTATCGGTTTGGAGGCAACGCATATTTTGTTGCAAAATATATCAGCGCAAAACAAATTCTAGTCTATGTTACAGCACAGACAATAGGTGCATTTTTGGGAATCCTGTTTGTAAAGTATGTTTTTGGGAATTTTGCAAACATTGGACTTAACTCTCCAAATTATCAATATACTACAGGATTATTCTTTGGAGTAGAGATTCTTGCCACTGTATTTTTGATGGGAAGCATACTGATTGCAGTCAACATAAAGGGATTGCAAACTATTTTCATCAGTACAATAATTGCAGGAACTGTTGCCCTTGATGTATTTTTCTTTGGTTCAATTTCAGGAGCATCAATGAATCCAATTCGTTCGCTTGCCCCGTCATTGGCTACGGGAATATTTGATAATTTGTGGCTATACTGGACTGCTCCTTTTATTGGCAGTGTTATAGTTGCATTTACTTTCAACAACATAAAGAAAAAATATCAAAAACTTGCCAAACAGTAATTGGAAAAATTATTTTACTACTAACACAGGACAAAATGCATGTTTCATTACATTATTTGTAATGTTTCCAGAAAGCATCTTGGCAAGACCTGACTTGCTCTGATCTCCAATAATTATCAGATCAATGTTGTTGTCTTTGCAGTATTTGATTATGGATGTAGCAATTTTGTATGTTCGGGGCTGAAGCATTATCTCACTGTTGGATTTAACCCCAATCTTGTCTGCATCTGTTTTTATTTTATCTAGAATTTGTTGCATCTTGTTTTTTTGCTTGGAATATGCCTGATCAAGAATATCATCTGACCCCCATTCGTATGGTCTTTTTCCATAAAGCCAAGGTTCTGTTTGGATTATGGTAATTATTGTCAGATGGACATTGTATTGTTTTGCAGTGTTTATCGCATAACGGGCAGCATCAAGTGATTTTGTGGAATCTTTTACTGCAACCAGTATTTTTTTGGCATTTTTGTCATATTCCATAAAAAACATCTCATTTTGTAGTATTAGAAAGTTATTTTTTCAAAATGGATTCAATATAATACCTATATGTAGAAGGAAAAGTACAAAACCTCTTTTTAGTGAAAAATACTAAAATCAAACATTATTGAACCAACTGCACAAAAAACACTTAAATTTTAATAAAAATCAATATTTGGTAGTGTCTATATCAATTCATTTCACATAAACTAGTATTTTTATTTTTTGACACACCGTTTTGATTTTTAAAATAATTGTATTTTGATTCAGGATAAAATGAAAGCAAAAAAGAAAAAGCACATTGTGAGGATCATACCTCCACATAGTGAACACTATATCTCTATAAATGATAAAACAATGGATCTTCAACTAGATGTAAAACAAGACACTCCAAAACAAAAAAGCATAGACAGGAAATCAATCAAAGATTTAAAAAACATAAATCGCTACAAACTAAACTCTAAAAATATACAATCACGACAAAATCACTCTCCCGTTTATGAATAATATGTTTATATTGATTGTAACAATTCAAAAAATTATTCTTATGTCTGTGAAA
>JACRND010000043.1 GCA_016234975.1 Nitrosarchaeum sp.
CACTTTGAATCTCCATCAGTTCCAACAAATATGATGTGATTTCCGTAAATTTGACTCAGTCTGGTAAATTCACCCTCCATTCTTGATAGGATGGCTCTGCCTGAAACTAGTTTTTGTTTTGTATTTTGCATGTTTTCTAAAAACGCATTTTTTATTCTAGAGAATGTTAGATATTCTTCTAGTTCTTTTTCTGAGATGCTGCATGTGGAAAATAATTCATCTCCGACTTTGAACTCAGAGAATTTTTTCATCCTTATCTTGATTCATCAACACAAAATGTCACTTCAGATGAAACTGCAGCATTATCTGACACTAGGAAGTTTAATGCTTGTGCTATTCTCTCATTGTTTGGCTCTGCTCCAGTCACTGAACCTGGAAATATTGTAAATATCCTAATCTTTGAGTCCAAAACATCGCTTAGTTCCTGGTTTACCGTAGTTGTAAATGGCCTTAATGCTCCGCGAAATACCTCGACTTGTGCTCTTTGCAGTCCTGTGACTTTGGCCCCTGATGGTAAGTCCGGACCGATTATCATCATGGCGCCCTTTGCACCTTTGTATAGTCTTGGATCTTTGTCTCCGCCTGGAACAAACTGCCCAAGTGCTCTTTGTCCTACAATTGCAGGAGTGGTGATGAATTTCTCAATTAATTCTTGCCATTTTGCCCTTGACAGTTCTGTTAGTTTTGAAATGTCTGGCAGTCTTCCTGTGATGTGAATTACTGCTAGAATCTTTCCGAGATTAGTATTTGCTGTGTTTAGCCATCTCTGGACATCATCAGGATTTTTGAGATTTACTATGTGAGAGTGGAATTTTGAGCTAATATGTTCTTGCAATTCTTTTGAGGTTGATTCGGAGATAAAGCATGCAACCTTGCCATTGTTTTTTGTAACGTGCTGTGCCAGATATTCCACTCTTTGCACATCTGATTTTTCAGTTGCTGCGACTTGTCCTTGTGATAAGAACTGCTGATCTGCAATCATGTGTGATGTGTTATTTTGAACTTTTTCTGCAATGCTTTGAATTTTATTTAATAGATTGGCAAGTGTAACTGTTAACTTTGCAATGTCTTTTCCATTCTCATTTGATAATTTCTGTGCAGCTTTTGCAATTCCCTCTTTGACAATGTTTTGATCCTCACCTAATAACGGCAAGAGTTCCTTGTTTGCAGCATCGACTTGAACTGGTGTCAAGTCCTCAAAACCGCTTACTCGTAAAAATTCTGCTGCAGCTTTTGGATAAACTGTCTTGTAAATTCTATCTGAATGAACTGGACCTGGATTTGTTCCAATTGATATGATTTTTTTATCTGTCAATTCCCAAGACATTGCCTCTACAAGTCTGTTCTTTGCTCCTTGTGATGCAGTATATGGACTTCTGAATCTGTATGGTCTTTGCTCAAGTGGTCTTTCTTCTGTGAAAAATGTGGATATTGTTACAATCTTTCCGTTTTCTTTCATTATTTTTATTGCTTGAACTGAACCCCAAAATGTTCCAGTCAAATGAATATCCACTGTACTTTTGAACTCATCTAGTGGTGCATTTGCAAAGCAAGTGACAGGTCCTGAAACACCTGCATTATTAATTACATAATCCACTGTGAGATTTTCTTTGTTTAATGTATCAAACATCTCATTAATTCCTCTACCTAAAATAATCACACTGGCACCGTTTTCAATAAATTTTTTAGCGATGGCTTGTCCTATTCCAGTTCCACTGCCTGTTACTAATGCAACCTTGCCTTGAAATTTCAGCATGAACATACTTACGAAACTTTTGTATTATTTAATTGGATTGATCTATCTCAGCAAATAATTTCTTGATATCTTTATTTGTGGGTGTGGTTTTTTCTATTCATGCACGATTCAGAACCAGATACATTTGTACTGCAATCATGGCCTGAGAAATTTTCTGATATGCTAAAAAAGATCGGAGTTGATTCCAAGTCTAAACAAATTGGAACTGATGATATTGAAAAAGGTGATTATTACAGTAGATATTTTTCTCAAACACCTAGAATGGTATCAAATAAGGGTTGTATAGATATCGAGAATTCTAACATTGACGTGATTCAAATTATTCAAAAGGGATAATGATGCAAGATCCAAATCCATTACCATGGGGCGCACTTGACAGATACCAAGCACACTTTATTGTTAGAAAGCAAGTTGATCAGGGAATTATAAATTATGTTGCAAGAACTAAACTTACGACAAAGGGACATTTTTCCTCAAAGAAAATTATTAAAGTAGAGTGGGATGGCAGCGGTAGTCTTGCAAGAAGACTAAATGAAGACACTGTACTAAATGAGATGATTGCAAAACAATCAATTAGCGACGCTACAATCTATGTGGAACCAACTGATAACGCAATTAGAATTCGAAACAAATGGAAGAACCACCTAGAATTTGGAATTACAAAAGAACTCTTTGAGATTTATGATAGAATAGCAGGTCACATAAAAAAAGTCTAAGCCTTCCACCAGTCTAGCGCAAGAAAATCAACTTTGTCTTTTCCTCGTGGTATTGCCAAGATAAATTGCTTTTTTACTGTGGTTGCTAGTCTTCCTGCTAAAACAATTCCAGTTGATGTGATTGTGTCGCTTCTACTATACACCTGAATCAAAAATGGTGCATGATCAATTCCTGGTCCTTTCTCATAAACCGCAAAATCACACCCAAATTTTATTCCGGGATTGATCACGTACCCTTTGTCTCTAAAGTTTTTGTACACTAAATATTTTTTATCAAAATCATGATATTCTTTTTTGCACATCTCTGTCATCTCTTCTACTGTTATTTTTTGATTTGATTTGTAAATGGTAATTTTTTTATTTTCAAGTAAGTACAACCCTTCTATAAGATCCAAAATTAACGGAACGTTGATTTCTTCAGGCTTTGGCTTTGGAATTCCAATTGGCTTGCCGTAATATCCATGACTAAATAATTTGCGTGAATCTTCAATGTTCCATACTATTATTCTGTTTTCAATTAACTCTGCTTTCATCTGATTTTTTTAAATAATCTATGTATATGAATTCTCTAGTCTGCCTGTGCATAATTTCTTGCGCTGATTTGCAAATCAAGATAAAAATTAAAAGATGGGTGTGGTGGTTTTATAGACTCAATGCTAGTAGTATGAAAGAATCTGAGACACGTTGACACTTGTCTGACATTTCCTCAATTCCTTCAATCACATCTTTTATCAGCAATAATTCTTTGGTGTTTGTAACTTCTGATAAAAGCTTAATTGTTGCTTGCCTGTATTTGACGTCTATCTCACGTTCTATTTTTTGTGTTTCTTGTGCTAGTTCAATTGCATTAGCAGTGTTGGTATTTAGACTACGTATGATTTCATTTAGTTTGTAAACTTCGTCTACTACCAACTCAATCAACTTTGTGATATCTTCGTCCAGCTTTGCACTTTTTAGTGTCGTTATCTTGATGTTAGAAAGCTTGAATGCTATTCCGGTGATGTAACCTGCAATCTCATCCATTGTGTATGCTGTATTGAGAAGGTTTTCTCTATTCATGATCAAACCTCCGACATCAGCTACTTCTCTGGTAATTTTTCTTCTAAGATTTTCTACTTCTTCTTCGATAGTTGATATTTGCTCCAGTGAATTTTTGATACCTGTCTTGTCTTTTTTCATCATCAGGTCTGGTAGTGTTGCAAGTTCTCTGGCTGCGTTTAAGATTCTGTTGATTTCGTCTTGTAAAACTGCTATAGCCTTTCTTTTTGCTTGAACTTCAAGCTCTCCGCTATACATTTCTAAATTTCAAAACATGCTCAGGTAATTTAAATCCTCTACGATTTGCTGCGCTTTTTGCGCGTAGATCACATTAAATTTTTGTCATGAGCTACTTTTTTCTGCCCTTTGAATAGAGTCATTATCTCCTCATTAGTTGATGCATCCTCTGCATCTTTTTCGAGTCTTATTTTTCCGGTAAACTTTGGAAACCTCAATGCAAGTCCAGTGTCTTTTCTGATTTCATTTCTTGCTGCCTTGTGAATGGGACTAAGAGTTATCTCAGATGCAACAACTTCGATTACTAGTTCTGGCTCAAACCATACGTCAGCTTCCATCTCACTGTCTATTCTTGGATTTTTCTTTATTGTCACTTTATCTGATAGAATCTGATAGAGTTGATCAAGATCCTCGTCTGTGAACCCAGTTCCGACCTTGCATATGCTTGTAAATGTATCAGTGTCATAATCATATGAAGCCAAAAGCAACGTTCCATATTTTCCAGTTCGTCTGCCCTTTCCAAAAAACGCACCAATTACTACAAGGTCAAGACTGTCACCAAGCTCATTTCTATACTCACGTTTTAGTTTTAACCAATAGCTTCCTCTGGAGCCGGCTTGATACGGTTTGTCTACCATCTTTAACATCAATCCCTCACATCCAGAGTTGATACTGTTTTCCAAAAATTCTTCGATGTCATCTTGATTTTTTATTATTGTCATAGGTGTGTGTTTTGCAAAATCGTCTTCTTTTACAATTTTTTCCAAAAGACTTCTTCTCTCTTTGTATCCTAGTTCCAAACAGCTTTTTCCATCATGATACAGTATATCAAAAAAGTTTACAGTGATTGGATACTGTGTTACTGCTTTTTCCACTTGATATTTTCTTCTTCGGTGCATCAATTCCTGAAACGGCAAAAACTCACCAGTGTTTTCATTGATTGCGACTGCCTCTGCTTCCAAGATTACCTTTTGCGCTTGTATTGCTTTTGGAATTTTCTCAACTATATCTGGATAATAACTTGTAATGTTTTCCAAGCTTCTTGAAAATAGTACTACCTTTTCTTCCTCCATATGCAGCTGAACTCTCTCTCCATCCAGTTTGTATTCTGCAGCAAAATTGGTTCCTAATTTTTCGATTGCCTCTTCTTCGCTTTTTACTCTATCTGCAAGCATTGGTCGTATTGGATTAAACAAATTAATCTCAAATTCCTCTACTCCTTTGAGTCCTTTGCTTGCAATTGTTTCTGCAACTTTTCCTAGATCACTTGATACATTATATGCATGCTCCAAAACTTTTCTGTTTTCTTTGTTGCCTGTAAATGCAATTGCAAGTGCATCCATTACCGTATTTTCTGCAATGCCTAATCGCAATGTCCCAAGTAAAATCTTTAAAATGAATTTAGCTTCAGATGGACTTGCATCATTGAGCAGTCCTGAAATGTACTTCATCTTTCTGTCCTGAGTCTTTGAACCTTCCAGTTTTGCAATTGTAAACAAATTCTCGTATACTCGCTCAACTGTAATGTCTTGAACCAGAAATGTTGTCTGCTCTTTTTGCTCTAGGATCTTTGATGCTGCATGTCCCAAGTCTCCACTCTTTCTGTATTCGTCTTCTATTCTTTTTTCGGCATTGTCTGATCCAGCTGACTTTGCTATTGCCCTGATTGCCAGCTTTTCTGCAACTCCCAACTCAACTCCCTCAAAATCAGGTCTTAGTTTTCCCTGCAAAAGATAAACAATTCTTGAAATGACATCTTGTGGTGTCTTTTCAAATAACTCTACAAGGTGCTGCGTTAGCTCTAATCTCTTTGTAGTTGATTCCATTTTACTGAATGCATCAGCTAGAATAGAAAACTCCACCTAGTACTATCTTATTATCTTGAATAAAAGTCTGAATCTTATTTTAGATGTATCTGAAAATTGTCGGTCTGTCTGATTTTGAAAGTTTGGAAACCATGGCAAAATTGTATAGAGGATATGATTTTTTGTACTGTTTCATAAAGCTCCAAGCTACATCATGAGTCTTAAATTCTGTACGTATATCTGCTATCTTGCTTTCTCTTCCATACACGTCAAAGACTACTACTGAATAACTCTTTGGGCGATTGTGTGGTCTTGCCTTTAACAGCCATAACAGTGCAAACAAAAACACTGCTCCTAAAATTATTGTCTCTCCTGCATATCTGAAAAATGTCGCAAATATCCCCGGAATGGTTTGGCCAAATAATACTGCCATAAAATTTGAAAATGAAATTACTGCAATCTCAATTATGATCCTTTGTTTTCTAATCTGGATCTTCGTAGTTTTCTTTCTTTTGTGACTTTGCACCCAATTCTTCTATCGACCTCATCTTAGTTTCCAATATGTCCATTCTGGCTCTGTATCCTTCGGCATATTCTAATTCTGCTGGAACAAGTGTTGCTGGATGAATGAATCCTTGGCTTCTCATTGCAAGTGCTTTTTTTGTTGCAATCTCTCTTATGTAATCCCAGTCCGGAGTTGAAAATCCGTCAAATGGGCCTGTGAATTTTCCGTTGTGCATGCTAAAGACAAGTGCTTGTACAATCGGAATGCAAAAGTTGATCGTTGCAGCAGAGTTTAGTTTTACTGGCATTAGTGGCATGTTGTGACTTCCTCTTGTGTTTCCTGCAACATAATGTGGATTGTTAAACACACTACCAACCTCTTCCGTTGCTGGAAAATTCTTCTGTGTTCTGATCAGACATATTGGATCATCTTTTCCTACATATGTTCCTGCAATGTTGTGCAGTCTATCTGTTGATGCTGCAAGAATTGGTTCTCCTTGTTTTGTTGTAACTGTTGAGACTACATATCTTCCTGGATACATTAGAGCTGCTTCGATTGTTGGTTTGTCTTCCCACAATGAAAGTTTTGCAATCTTACCTTCTTCTACATCCATGACATTAATTATCACACCACTTGCAAGTGATTTGTTTACGATTAGTCCTGTGTTGCTTAAGCTGTCTACAAACATTCTGTAAATTGGATAGTTAAATGCACCTGGTTCTGTTTTGTCTGCAGCAAAAACTGTGAATGCTTCGTTTGGTCTTTCTTCAAACTCCATCTCTGCAACACCAGGTCCCATTCCTTTTACATTTCCTGAAAAAGAATCCTTTAGAAGATCTTGACCTGCTCCATAAAGTCCCTCTTGTTTTGCAACTTGGGTTCCTGCCATAAATGCATCCCATGCTAATTTGTGAATTTTATCATTGTCCATCCCATGTGTATGTGACATGACAATGTGGACATCGTCTCCACAATATCCTATGTAATGATCAATCAATAAATCTCCCGAACTTTTGACAATCTTTCTAACTGCCTCTATTAGTCCATCACTAGGTCTGGTATGTCCACCGATTCCTCCTACATCTGCTTTGATGACTGACACTGTAATTTTCATGACTTCTCTGATTTTCCCTTTGATTTATGTGTAATTTTTCAAATTTTTTTGATCTAAAAATTCTTGAAAAAATTATAGATTTTTTTCAAAAATTCATAACAGTAATAAATCCCCTCGAATACCGATTCGATATGGCAGTTAAACCCCACCTAAACATGATTGTTACAGGTCATATTGATAATGGAAAATCAACAACTATGGGTCATT
>JACRND010000044.1 GCA_016234975.1 Nitrosarchaeum sp.
ATTATGTGATGAATTCACTTGATAAAATTGGAGGCATACCATTTGTGCTAAAAAAATTAGCAGAGAGAAAACTAATCCATGATAATTGTATGACAGTAACTGGAAAATCAATCAAAGATAATCTTGCATCAATGAACATTCCAGAACCAGTACAACAAATAGTCAAATCAATTGATAATCCAATTCATTCAGTTGGAACTGCAGTGGTGGTGAAAGGAAGCTTGGCACCAGATGGCGCAGTCATTAAAACAGCAGGTGTGGAGATGACAAAATTTACAGGCAAAGCCCGAGTTTATGACAGAGAAGAATATGCATTTGATGCAGTAGCCAAAGGAGAAATCGAAGAAGGACATGTAGTAGTAATTAGATATGAGGGTCCAAAAGGTGGGCCGGGAATGAGAGAGATGTTAGCTACCACAGCAGCACTTGTAGGTCAAGGTTTGGGTAAAAAAGTCGCAATGGTAACAGACGGCAGATTTTCTGGCGGCACACGTGGATTCATGGTAGGACATGTTGCTCCAGAAGCATATGTAGGCGGTCCAATTGCACTGGTAAAAAATGACGATGAAATTACAATAGATACAGAAACTAACATAATTGATCTTCATGTATCTCCTGAAGAACTAGAAAAGAGAAGAAGACGATGGAGCCCACCAAAACCAAACTACACAACAGGTGCACTTGCAAAATATGCAACATTGGTTGGCTCTGCAGCGCAGGGAGCAATTACTAGCCCAAATCTATAATTTAGATTCTAAATGCTTTTTGTTCAAAAACAGGCATAAAATAAATCTAAATTTACTTACAACCACGTACAAAAGCTATAATTTTAGAGCTTCAAGTAATGTAGCCCAGTCAATTTTTTCTTGTTCTGCAACATAGATTTTCAATAGGTTTTCCCATGCTCTATCCAGATCAGTTTTGAATTTTTGAAATCCCTTTACACTTGATAATGAAATAGAGTTTTTTGGATTATAGTTTACCTCATCAAGTAATACGCAGTGCACAGTATCATTTCTAACCTCAAATAGTCTAGACATGTCTCTAGTATACTCAGGTTCAAAAACATTCCAATCAAGAAATGTTCGAATTTTACGATTTATCGGAACTAGATTAAGAAGATAAAGTAATTCTTTGCTATCATTTCGATTAGAATACGTCACTATTCTCAATCTAATGATCTCGTCAAATAGAAATGCCATCTTTGAGAATGCAGACAAAACACTATCTCTGTTTTTTATGACAGTTAATTTAGAATCAAAGCCATTTTTTAAAATCCCATCATTTAGAAAATAATGCTTGTTTTTATCAATGATGTATAATCTGACTTTCGGCGAAATTTTTTTTTGTTTCTTTATGATTTCAAGAAAAGCAGAAACATTCATGCTACAACAAAGAATTCATAATCAATTAAGGATTTGGACAATTTTCACCAAAGATATCATATGATCAAATTGTTCACAAGGTTTATAGATCGCTGATCAATACTATAACTTAGAGATAACAGAAAAAGAAGATTACATTATTGTTATTGAATTACTGTTGTCTACTACAGATTTTCTATGCCTAAGACATCATGATATGCACGCGGAATCATTTTTTGAGCCTTGAAAAAGACATTGTTAACTGCTGTATCAAGCACATATGTTTTGGCCCAATCATCTTCACTTCTAATCGAGCGTCCAAATCCCTGAAGTAGCTTAGTAAGAGTCTGAGAAGTGTACCATAAAGGAAATTTATCCATTTTTGCTTTTGTTCTTTTTTCTTTGTAATTAGGATATGGAACTTTGGCAATAATTTGAAATCGAGATAAATCATCTTTGAGGTCTACTCCTTCCCACAACGAAGAAGAGAGTAAAACACTTGTAGGATCAGCAGCATGTTCTGAGATAATTTCATCTTGTGTTTTTCCGTCTTTGTTATAACTATGACAAATTCTTATCCGTCTAGTATTTTTTGGTGAAAGGTATCTTAGGATTTTCTGACACCGTGGAACAGATGATGTTAAAATCAAACCCCTTTCACTAGAATGTTCATCCATTATTCTGTCAATGACTTTTATCACTTCTAATTCATCATCTTCAGTAGAACCATAGCTTAGCCGTTTAATATTTAGTAGATCAATTCTTCTATGTTCAATTGGAAACGGTGATTTTGGAGTATCAATAAATGCAATATTATCTTGTTGCAATCCCATATTTTCACAAAAACTGAATTTATCAATAGTTGCAGACATAAATATTTGATATTCAGTAGTGAAAAAAGAATTAGCAAATGTTGAAACATCTATGGGTTTTACTGAAACTGTTCTAAAGTTTCCATTCAAGTCTTGAACAGGATCATTTACAACAAAATTATCCTTGTTAGTAAGAATATCGATTTTGGCCTGAGCAGCTCGATCATATCTTCTCTCTAGCCTTGTGATGGATTCATAATCAGGCTCTTTTTGATATGAATCACTTTCTTTGATGTCTTTGATTTTTTTGGCATATGAATATGCAATATCATCAATTAGTTGTATCATAGAATCCAAATCAGTAAAATCATATTTTGTGGAATTTAGATTGCACTCTTCTACTTGACCACTAAATACATCAAATCCAATAAACTGCATTATCTGATCCTCTATTTTATGAGCCTCATCAAATATCGAGACTTTTCTATTAAGATAATCTTCAAAGAGTTTTTTGTTAAATTTCATAATTTGAAAAAATGCATGGTAATTCCAAAGAGAATGTTTTGAAACAAGTGCATCATATTTTTGAAGATAATAATGGCAAGATTCAGCTTCGTGAGTATGATCCTCTACTTGTTTTATTGTAGGTTTGAATTTACAAACTTCAATTACCTCCTTACCATTTTTGTTTATTTTTTCCTGACACTGTCCTTTGTCACATGTCAATCCCCATCTCATGGCTCTTCTAGCATTATCTACTTTTTCAGATTCCATCATTTTCAAACATGCAAAATTTTGTTTTCCTTTAACAGGTTTAAGAAATGGAATATCTTTGATGTATTGATCCTGAAGATGTTTTGATGCAGTTATAGTAAACGAACTGTCAAAGTACCGGGAGACAGTAGCACCTACCAGTGATTTTCCTACTCCAGTGGGCGCACACAAAATGATTTTTTTGTATCCAGATTTCAATTTCTCTTCGATTTCAGATATGATCTGTTTTTGAATGTCTCGTGGAGAAAATTGTTCTGGGAATTTTTCTAAAAGAGGCAGGATTGAATCTGTTTTTCTTTAATATTAAAAGCATGAAGGTTCTAATGTTATCGTAGATTTTGTAATGTAGTTTAATATCTAGTAATAACACAATAGAACATGGAATTACTGGAAGACAAAATGAGAGTATGGTTAGAAAGTGCCAAATTTGTCAAGGCAGTTCCAGGTGTTTATGTTTTGTACAACAGAAATAAAGACGTGATCTACATAGGAGAGAGTAATAATTTGGAAGAGACATTCACAAAATATGTAGACACAGGATTTGAAGGAAATGAATGCAAACAAAAAACGCAGTCATATCAGCGAGAATTTACAAATAATCCAAAAGAACGCCAAATTCAGTTAATTGAAGAGTTCAAAAAAGAGTCAGGAAAGATTCCATCTTGCAATACAGAGATAGCACTAGAAACCCATTAATTTTCACATAACCGTCTCATGTTCTAAATTCTGCCAATTAGTAATTCAATTAGGCGTAAATATAGAGAAAGTAATTAATTTGAGATCGACGTAAACAAAAAATGCACCAGTGTTATTATTGTGAACAACTTTTCGATTCTAAAGAAGCGTTGTATGATCACGTAGAAATTCATTCAGATATTGAAAGAAATCAAGAGATAATGGATAAAAAAAAGAAGGAAAGAAAAAATTAGCCTCGTTTTCATTTCCCAAATTAACGATCACTAAACAAAATTAGAGTAAAGGTTAGAAAAGATACATTCAGGAATAGAAATAACAATTCCGAAATAAAAAACATGGACTGGGCGAGATTTTGGACCAGAGTTAGAAGAACTAAAACAAACAGAAATCAAAGATCTAGATTTTCATCTAAAATATTATCGTAGTCTTGTTAATTACATCAGTTCAGTTCCTGAAAATAAAATGATCAAACAAGTATGAAAAGAATCAAAGACAAACATATTCATACAATAAAATAGTGTAAGAATAATAATCCGCTTAGATTTTAGCGCCGCCATAATTTCTATAATAAATTAACATAAATACAAATAGTCGTCATGGCAGTATTGCAATATATTTTAAAATATAATTTTTAAATCATATCAGAAGGCGTTAAATTAGATTTCGTAATTTCTTGAAAGTGTCATCATATTCTTGTTGTTTTTCTATTATCTGTCCATAGTTAGTTTGTTTGTCATATTCTTCTTGTTTTTCAAAAAGATATTTTTCCCATTTTTCAACTTCTTTTGCAATCATCAAACCAGAATCTTCACGAGCAAATTGTTTTTGCTGTTCTTGATTTTGTCCTCTCGTAGGAAATTTTTTTTCAGCAAATACATTTTGAATTTGCTCTGTAATTTTGGGTCTAAGTAATTCTGCCAGATCAAAATGTCCTTGTTCATGTTTTAATAATTGAGGAGTTGCTTGGGGTTGCCTTACCCAAGAAAGTAATGGATAAAATTCAGCAGTCAAATTAACATTTTCAATAAAGAATCGAATTTGATTATCAACACTATCAGAATTCACAATCCAAGTGAAGTGATATTTGATGGTACTGTGAGCATCTTCAACCGCAGCAGGATTAGATTCAGCTTGAAAATCTGACCAATTTAAAAAACAGTCCTTAGACCAAGAAAAGGTATTGTTTTGACTCATGAAATTGTTTGTTATGTATGGGAATAAAATTATTGATTTTTTACTATTGATATTAGTCACAAAATAGCATTGATTTTAAAAAACATCAAACATCACAAAAAATTGAACAAAAAATGATCAATAGAAATATTAGATTCTTTTTCCATCACGCCCGCTATAGTACCCAAATGATTGTGGTATGTCAAATCCCAGCCATGAATAATTTTCATCTTCTAATAATTGATGTCGTTTTTGATGTTCAACGAGTTGTGCATCTCCCCAAGTTCCATCATAAAGAAAACTACATTTTTCAACTCTGTTTGTTTTTCTAGCGCCCTTACAGATTATCATAAGGTTATTTCAACATAGAAAAGATTTCAAAAGTGTTTGGGTTGAAAGTAAAGATATGTTTGACGGCCAAAGAATTCTAAGGCATGGTCAATAAGGCAAACGTAGGAATGCCGTCAAACATGATGACTCAATAATACTGTCTTAAGTCAGAATAAAAGAAACAGTGTGTTTAATTTGAAACACATGTCAAACAGATATGCTTGGTTAAAGGGATTTCAGCGATATCGAAGATTTAGGCATAAATGAAATTAAAATGAACATTTTTTCAAACCATTTTGATCAAATAACAAGACATGTTTTATTTTAAGAATTTTTCAAAAATCAAAGCATACAAAACATTGGAAGCAAGACTGTTTACATGTTTGATTGTTTTAACATATTCCCTAAATGGACTGATGCAAAAAAATATCAGACTTGCTTACTTTCAATTAAAAACTATTAATTTCAGACAAAATCAAGATAATTTGTGAATCTGAAGTTCATGATTTCTATGGGAATTTCAATAGCAGCATTAATTGTAGGCTTTGTTCTATTATATGACATTAAATAACAATCAGAAATCATGCATTTGTCTTTACAACATTCCAAAAATGAAAGACTAGTTTTGAGCATCAAATGACAACATATTTGCATGCCACAGATACCACATGATTCAGGTTATCAGAATAATAGAGTAACAATTTCAATAAAAAAATTATTTGTTGCAATAAGTAAAACTTTCTATGTATAAAGTCACGATATTGATAAAACCAGAAATTACAAAAAGTAGGCACAAAATAAATAAAATTAAAAAAGATAAATTTATTCAGATATGAGAGTATAAATGAATTATATGAATAAAAAAATTGATGAGAGAAGACATCAGGAATTACTAAAACAAAAAGAAGAACTAGAAAATAGCAGACCACATGATATTGATGCAATGAGAAGATGGAAACATTCCATGGGCAAAATCCTGGAAGAATTAGAGTTGTTTAAAAAATAACAAAACAAATTCATTCATTATATCCAAAATGTCAAATTCAAAATTCATATGGTTTTTAATCAACATGAATGAGATGTAGATAAATAATCCAATATTTCTTGTTGATTCAATAAATCGGCATTTAATTCAAGCAACTCCAAAAGACTTGAAAACGCAGGGCATTTATGATCAATTGAAAATAATTCCTCACAATTTGGGCATTGTATTACTGTATGTGAGCCCCAATCACATCCTATATCGTCAATTAAATCAAAAATTACTGAAACATTACAAGAACTACAGTGCACGAAGGCATTATCAAATTTATTCATTTTTTAAATTCACTAATTATAATCATTTCTATAAAATATGTAATAGATGGTCATAGATATTCTTTTTTTAGATTGAAAAACTATTATTTTAATAAACCAAATAAAAATTAGAATCTGAGAACACAAGATATGAAAATTGGGATTGATTTCAATCATCAGAGGATTGTTTTGATGCAAGTTACTTCCCATGACATGATCTTTAATTCTCATATAGGTGAAAAATTTGACTGAATGCCCTACATGCAAACTAGCCATGGAATCTCACTCAACTGCGGAATTGATGGAGTGCTGTATGAAACAAGTGGGTGATGACTTTACCGAGGAAGATAAAGGCACATGTCTTAATTGCAAACACACAATCAAAAAACATTCAGATAAAGAACTTGCAGAGTGCACATTAGCATTTTTCAAATCAAGTATCAAAAATTAGAGAACAGATAAAATTTAAAAACATCAAAAGCAAGATAGTGTCAAAGAATGAAATTAGTACATCATAAAAATCAGACCATTTTACAAGATAGGCATAAACAGAAGTATTATTGATCAAAAACATTGGATCAATTAACTGCAATACTAATTGAAAAGTATTCACCGATGTGGACAAACAAGCAAGTTTGGGAATACGAGCAGGTTCATGAAGAAATAAAATTTGATTTAGATTATGCAAAGCCAAGAAACAAAGAAATATCATGGAAATCAAAACTTGCACATCCAGATAGCAACATCAGAGAAATCATAGTAGATACTTTTGAATATCTTGCAGATGGTTATGAATTATGGATAAGAAATTCTAAGGACAATCCAATAAAACTGGACGAATTATTAATCAGATATCTCATGGCAGTTATAGTAGATATAATGATTGATGAAGAAATTTGTTTGAAATTTAGAGAAGACGGTGATTGTCTGGTAGTATCAATTGATTCACAAGCAGATGTAATAGATTGCAAAGAATTCTTTGAGAAGTTCTACCATCTCGCTACGGGTTTTAATTACAATGTAAATACAGGAATCCCAGATGATGAAACAGAAGCAGAGATCTATCTGACAAGATTACAAGAAGAATTTGATGAAAAAATGAAGATAAAATTGGGGGACATATACCTTCCAGGAAATAACGATCCAGATTCAATCAATACAAAATAATGATCGGTAAATCATTGAATATTTTTAATTAATTTACAATTATTTTTTGATTTTAAATTGGCAAAAATTGTGTTCCGATCAATATCCATTTTGTCTAATTAATTTACATCAATGTTGGAAATTCAAGTAAAACTGCTTCACCAATTATGGCAAAAGCCGCAGCAAAAAAACCAGCAACAAAAAAAGCTTCAAAAAAGAAATAATCATCTGAAGCAAAATTTTTTCTTTTAAATTCGAATCTAATATTTTTTGTGTAATTCAGCATACAATACAATCTTTACAAGAATATTTCGTTATAGTATTATTCATGTTCGTCAATCTTTAAGTGCATGAAAATTGAAAACGGTGGGAGATGGAACATACCAAAGAATGCAAATATAGAAATGCCCACGATATGATTCATGCTGGCTGCTTTTGCAAGTGCCATAGAATCATCATGACGGATACGAAGGAAACCGACTCAAAATCATTCTGATAATAAGAGAAGATAAAAACAATAATCATCCAAAATCTAAACTCTTTATTGGTGGAAAGTGTAATACTATTTGCTAATTGGCTAGACTAGGAAATAATCAATACCTACAACCTCTTTCAGATTAGAGCAGTGAAGCTCGTCATTCAGGTCTGATGTACAGGTCTTTGATACCAGTTAGCTTTTCAAATGACAACTGCACTGGCAACTATCAATAATACATCGATGTTTTTTACAATCAAGACAACGCTTGCTTCGACCAGTTTTCATTCTTAGTTCTTCGATTCGTCTTGCCTTTTCACTCATGAAAATCAATACAGGATAGATTCAAAAAGTCTTTAGGTTTTGTGCCCCAAGTCCTAAAATAGCAGCAAATCATGAAAAAGAGTATGCCAGAAAACAAGAGACCATTTAGAAGATTTGGAGACAGATCATCACGATCAAAAACACAAACAATAGAAGATAGAATCAAAGATTTTATTTTACGTAATTCAAAAAATGGGTACTATACCAAAGTTTCAACACTGTCTTACAAATTTGAAATACCGGAAGACAGAGCATGGGAAATTGCAGGTGAGCTTTTGGCAGATGGAACTATAGAATCAATTCATGACGAATTTACTGGTGAAATGAAGCTGTGTGAAACAGGAAAAACATATCTGATTATGAATCTAGAACAACAAAGAAAAAGACAAAAATCGCAAGAATTCAAGAGTAGAAAAAAATCAAAGTAGGGACAATATCTTGTCTTTTTGGAATAAAAAAATATGCTCAGATTGCAAAAGAATGAAATGTCAAAAGGGGTGTATATGTGATTGTCATCAACTAAGAGACAGAATAGATTAGCACAACTCTTAATTTCATACAAATTAAAATCAGTTATGGAAAACAGAGATAATCTTCTTGTAGAGTCATCCAATTATCAAACCAAAAAAGAGGATAAAATCAGACAGTGAACAACAATGACAGAACTTACACAGCAAGATAAAATCGAGATTAACAAAATTCTGGCATCAATTGAAGGGAGATTAGATAAAAGATTAATCAAACTGACCATGGATTTGATTTTAAAGACAAACTGGACTAAAAACGTGGCAATTAGTTTGTATAAAAATAATATTAACAATATCCCAGATAAATCATTAAATGCATTCGTGGCAGGAAGTCATTTTGGACAGATATATCAGATATCTTTGGATTTTGCCAAAAAGTTGGAATTATCCCTATC
>JACRND010000009.1:0-2192 GCA_016234975.1 Nitrosarchaeum sp.
AGGATGCAACAATCTGTATTTGAGCTTTGACGGTGTTACAGCAAGAACAAATCCAAAGAACCACTGGGAAATCCCATATGCTCTGGACAGCTGCAGAAAAACTGGCACCACCGTAGTTTTTGTCCCAACAGTCATCAAATCAATTAACGATCACGAATTAGGAGGAATAATCAGATATGCACAAAAGAACATGGATGTAGTTCACGCTGTTAACTTTCAACCAGTTTCACTAACCGGAAGAATGGGCAAAGGTGAACGTGAAAAATACAGAATTACAGTTCCGGATTGTATTCAAAGAATTGAAGAGCAGACAAACGGTGAGGTAACTGTTGATGATTGGTTCCCAGTACCAAGTTGTATGCCATTAACTAATGTTATTGAAGCATTCTCTAGCAAACCAAAGTATGAATTATCAATCCACTTTGCTTGTGGTGCAGGAACATACATCTTTGAAGATGCAGAAACAAAGAAATTTGTTCCATTAACTAAATTTTGTGATATTCAAGGAATGCTTGAACTATTCGAGGACAAAGCAGAAGAGATTCGTTCTGGTAAAAACAAATACTTTACAATGCTAGAAGTCGTAAGAAAACTAAAGGGCTTTGTTGATACAAAGAAACAACCAGCCGGATTAGACTTGGCAAGAATGTTTGGAAATATACTAATGAAGAGATCATTTGACTCAGTTGGTTCCTGGCATGTCAAGGGATTGTTCCTTGGTATGATGCACTTTCAGGACAAATACAATGAAGATTTAGAAAGATTACAAAGATGTGATATTCACTATCTGACCCCCGATCTTAGAATCGTTCCATTTTGCGCATTTAATGTAATTCCAGAATGGTATAGAGACAGAATTCAAAAGAAATATTCCATTACTGTAGAGGAATGGGAACAACGTGAAGGAGTCAAACTAGAAGACGGTCTGTATCGTGGTCTAATGAGACGTGGAGCAGGTGATGAGCTTGCTGCTGGCTGTGCAAAAAGTCAGATGTTCCATGATGCTGCTCAGGCAACAATGTAAAGATCCCAAAATTCGTAATAATCTTAAAAATAATTCAAGACTACGTGATTTTATTTTCATATTAATTACAAATAATTGCTTATTGGAATTGTATCTACCACAAAAAAATTAGGATTCTGGCAAACTGGACAGACGGGTAGCCACATGTTTCTTACAGATGAAATACACAAGGTTACAGTTACATGTCATAAGAAAATAAAGAGATGGAACGTTATTATCGATAATTTTACAAACAGGCTTGACAAAAAAAGAGTTTCTTAAATTTTTATAAAATAAATGATATGTTAACAGAACCAATCAAGATCATATTTTTATAGCATGTTATAGCATATTATAGAGTATAATGCCTACTAGCATCCAAGTCGACAAACAAACCAAACAACTAATAAATTCAAGGATCACTCACGTGAAACCTATAATGAAGTGATCTCTAAAATGATCCGTATGATGCATGAACAAGCTGAAGAACTCAGTTCGCAGACGATAAAAAATATAGAAAAATCACTGGCTGAAATCAAGGCTGGAAAAGTCTTATCGCACAAGGATGTAAAGCAAAGGCTGGGTCTAAAATAATTTTTTAAGAGATGGTCTGGGATATCAAGTGGTCGCCAACTGCCCAAAAACAACTCCAAAAGATTGCTAAATCAAATGCATCTATTGCGCAACAAATAGTTGAGAAACTTGAAGGCATAATTGATGATCCTCTAATCCTCACAGACAATCTACATGGGGTTAATCTGAGAAAGCTCAGAGTTGGAATCTATCGAGTAATAATGAGCCTGGAAGAGCAAAAAATAATCATCTTTGTAGTAGAAGTTGGCCACAGAAGTAAAATTTACAAAAAATACTAGCAAAACTGTCTTGCAATTGATTGCATTATCTTCGAGATCTGGATCTGTAAATACCGGCTTTCTCGCATTTGTTTTGTAAAATGGTAAAACCTTAGACCTTAAATTATCTACAACTAATTTTGTTTTGTGAAGATACTCTTTATCTCTTCAAGATATGAAGGAGGAATTGGAGGTCATGCATTTAGAGTGGCAGAAAAACTACGTGGGGTTGGATTTGATGTAAAATTAATGCATGTTCCACATGTACCAATAAAAAATCTGAAAAATCCAAGCTTTGTAATTTTTGGTATAATAAAAGCGATACTTGATAGGGAAAA
>JACRND010000009.1:2261-3302 GCA_016234975.1 Nitrosarchaeum sp.
GGATTTATTCAGAACAAGTAGATGCATTGCATTCTTCTGTCACAAGTAGTGTGGTTAATACTGCTGAATCAAAAGTTTTAAAATTTGCAGATGTTCTTACAACTGATTCAAAATCAGTTCAAAAAACATACAAAGAAAAACTCGGTCTAGATTTTGTGTATCTTCCAGCACCACTAGATATTAAAAAATTCGATCAAATTTTAGATATAAAAAAAATTGAAAATCAGATTGCTTATGTTGGACGAGATAGTTTTGAGAAAGGAACTGACATTTTACGAAATATAGAACCAAAAATCAAAGGAAAAATTGTTTACTGTACAAACATGCCATGGATTGAGGCTATGAAAAATCTCAAGGCATCATCTATTCTTGTTGTACCTTCAAGAATGGAGAGCTTACCACAATCTATCAAAGAAGCTTTCTTTTTAAAAATTCCAGTTATTGCAACAAATGTTGGAGACATTCCAGAAGTAATTAAAAACAATGAAACTGGAATGCTTGTTCCTTCAAATGATCCGCAATCATTACTTGTAGCAATTAACTCATTACTAGAAGACAAGGAAAAGGCATCAAAAATAGCTGAACATGCATATGACTTTATAATTAAAAATTTTACTTGGGAAAAATTAATTCCCAAGTACGTTGATTTTTATAAAAATCTAGTTTAGATGAAAAATTTTGAGAGTCCTTCTCTTAATTCCACAGAATATTTCCATTTTAGCATAGATTCAGTCAAACTAGTATCTGCTTGGCTAGATTGTACATCACCATCTAATGCTTTTTCGTATTGTGGTTCTAGTTTTAAACCAGATAACTCGATCATTGTTTTTGCAAGCTGCTGAATTGAGGTCGTAATACCGGTACCAATATTAAAAAATCCATTCTTGACATTACCTTGCATCACAGCTATATTTGCAAGCGCAACATCTTCAACAAAAATAAAATCTCTTAACTGTGTGCCTGAACCAAAAATGACTGGAGACTTTCCTTGCTTTAGTCTATTGATGAATTTTGTAATTACGCCGGCATATGAATCCGTTT
>JACRND010000013.1 GCA_016234975.1 Nitrosarchaeum sp.
AGGATTAGTATCTCAAGCTTTTGCTCATACAACAGTTGAGGTAGAGCCTTACAAAATTGAAGTAGGTTGGGGACTTGAACCGCCAGTTGTTGGAATTCGAAATGATTTTGCATTTAAAATAACTGAACCTGGGGATGTCCCTGGTCAATACAAAGGAGTCTCAAATGTATTCAAAAGCATAGAAGTCACTGCATTATTTGGTGGCGTTTCTAAAAAAATTGATATTAATTCGGATCCAAGAATAGGATACTATTTTTCACCTGTGATTCCAACAAAAACTGGAACCTATATCATGGATTTGAAAGGAGAAATTAATGGAGTTCCGGTTGATATGCAGATTCCAGTTGAGGATGTAGGAAGTACTGCTATCTTGGACTTTCCTCAAAGTAGTGATTCCTCATCAGATCAAGATGTAACTGCACTCAAAAACGCAATTTCATCACTACAAAGAGAAGTTTCCTCTATGAAAGATGATTCAAAAATTAATGTTAATGATGGCACAGCATATGACTTTGCAATTTTTGGTATGTCTATTGCAGCTGCTGCAATAATCTTGGCAATAGTTGCTTTAATAAAAAGAAAATAGAAAAAAGTTAATTCCTAAAATCTTGGAATTACTTTAGATTTTGCAGTAACGGCAACAATGCTTATGATTGAAACAGCTAGTATCATCATTGCAACTGTTCCAAATTCTGGAACAATGTTTGAGAATACTACTTTCTCACCAATAGGTCCTGTTTTTGGATCATCTACTCCATAACCTTGGAAGGTAACGGTGATCTCTACTGGATCTGATGAGCTAAGTGGTGCTGTTTCATGTACGCCTTTTCCATCATGATGATGTGCACCAATATCATTTAGTACTACTTCACCATTTTGTGTTACCATAATGTCATGATTGACATGTTCTGAATTGGCAAATTCAATTGCAATTTGCATTTTTTCTCCTGCAGTTGGTGCAGAAGTTGAAATTGAAACTTGTGTGCCATCAGATAACATTCCAGTTGCAGTTACACCTTCTGTTTGTGTAACTTCACCTGTGTGTTCACCTACTTGTTCTTCGGCTCCTGCTTCTTGTACTACAATTAATCCTGCCATCCATGGATGAACCATACAAAAGAATGGGACTTCGCCTGCAGTTGTTGGTGTCCATTCATATGAACTTCCAGCAACTACTAAACCTGAATCAAATGCTCCAGATGGACCATCAGTTGCAGTGCCTGCTGTGAATGTATGTGCAGCAGTATCTGTGTTAGAAAATATTACTTTTCCACCTACATCTACTGTTGCTTCTTTTGGAATGAAACATCCTTCTGCAGTTTCTTCACATCCTGGTGTATTGGATCCTGATGCAGTACTAATTGTAACTTCGGTATGATCTGCAAATGCAGCTGGTGTTATTGCAACTAATCCTGCTACAATGGCAAATAATACGAAGAGAGAGCTTATAGCTTTAGTCTTCATTGTTTCAGGTACTTATCCGCGTAAATAAAAACCTGACTAGAAATTCTAATTGTAAACACTATTTTCTTTTAAACTGGTATATTTTCAAAATTCCAAAAACAGGAATACCAACATACATTCCAATATTTAGTAAAACTATAGAAATTCCATAACCTAACATTTCTTGATCCGAATCAATATTGACATGATTTAGTATAGATAGTGATGTCAGCATTGGTGTTAGTGTTATTTTAACAACTTCTTTGAAAATCGGTTGTTCTCTTTCAAAGTCTGCAATTGTTGGTGAAAATGAATAATAAAATTGATTAAACGTTGTCATGAATGTCATTCCAGATTTTGTATTTAGAATTGTATTATCTCTTAATTCTCTGAGTTGTTGCACTTGGGGAGATAACTCTGAACCAAATGCTGCAGTAGCAATTAGACACCCACCACCATTTTTCTTTTCAGTAGTTGGTGTAGGTTGTGCATAAGATTCTCCAACTATAACATCAAATGAAACCTTTTCTAAAGGAATTGGTTGAAATAATATTCCCTCAATTCCAAATTCTACAGAGTAAACTCCTTCATTAACAAATTCAACTGGGATTTTTACTGACCCTACCGAAGTAAGAGTCAATGGTATTGGTCCGAATATGGCTTTTCCATCTTTTAAAACTGTAATTATATAATCAACATGCTCTTGAATTTTTTTAGTTTGAGGATTGATAAAATCAATTAAAAGTTTAGTTTGTTGTCCTGGAATGATTTTATCATATGATAATTTTACATCTAGCGTCCCTTTCTCCGTTGGTAGAATCTGTGAGTTTGTTTGAGCGAATGCAGGAATAATTAATAATGGAATTAAGAGTAATGCGATTAGAAATTTCACATGTTCTATTTCTACATCATGAATAAAAATTACACGTTTATCCAATCTTCTTGATTTTTGAAAATATTTTATTAGATTACAAAAATACTTGTTAATTTTTAAATAATAAATTTAAAACAACTCATTTTTAATTTAATTCCTCTACAATAGTAATAGAGATTAATAACCAAATCATATCTTGTATTATAACTTGAACCGTTTTTCTATTTACAATTATGTGATTCTAATTTTCATCATTAGCTTTCTTACTATCTCTCCAATTTATCTAGATACAGTTTTTGCCGAAGATAAAGCAATTTCTGGTCATGACGATAAAGACATAACATATGTAGCAAAATTTGTATGCGGATCTATTATAGATAATAATGGTCCATTACGACCAGGCCATTATAATACAGATATCAGCATTACCAACAAACAATTATCTAAAATTTCTTTCTTGTGGAATGTATCAGTAAATGATGGACCAATATCTCATTCAACTTTAATGACACTAGATCATCAAAAATCAACAGGACTTGATTGTAGAGATATTAAAAAAGTGATAGGCTTAGAAAATGATACTTCTCAAGTGGGGGGATTTGTATTTGTTACAATTCCTCAAAATTATAATCCTGCCAATCCAAACACTGTAGTTCAGTATTCTTCAGATGACATAAATTTGTTAGACGTACAAGTCTTCTTCACTGCAAATGCACTAGATACATTACCACATGAAGTTGCTCTTGAAAAAATATCATTTTATATAATCAGTGATGAAACTGGCAAAATTCCAAAACACATGATGAAAACTACATTGGATGTTACACTGGAATCAAAACTAAATGTAATATCTGACACAGAAAGAAAAGTAAAGGAAATTTTATCTTCAACATACAATATTTCTGAAAATGAATTTGATAAAATAGAGATTAGGATAAAAAATGTCTCCATAGGAGTAGGTTCTATGATAGATGATCATGCAATTTCTCTAAGTATAGTCAAACCACAAGTCTATCCACAAAATAGACAATAAGATATTTTTAAATTGTTAAGTCATATATGTCAAAATCAGATAATATGATTATGAATTATTCTAAAATTCTGGCTTTTTCTATATCTCTGTTGATACTTTCACAGATTCCTTCATATGTTTATGGCGATGGACTAACACAAGAAAATCTTCCTCCAGCGAGTGTAGGTAACAGAGATGCCAGCCTCTTTATTAAAATCAGTCCACCTATTCTCACCAAAAATACAGTTGGTGATAAATTTTTAGAATTACGTCTTTTTGATGCTAAAACAGGAGAAACAATTCAACATACATCATTTTTTGTGACAGTTGATAAAGACGGGAAACTTTTGATGAGAGATTTGTTTCATACACATTCTGGTAATTTAACAATCAAAATCCAATCTGAAGATATCGATGTAAATGACGTTATTGTATATGGTGATGAAGAACCATTTCAAGGAGGATGGACTTCAACAAATGATCAAATCACTGTAAAGGCTCCGATTTTACTTGATGCAGGATTGTATCACTTTGAAATAGAGATTTTTGGGATAGATAATGACAGAATTATATTTATTCCGTCAGATGCTCCAAGATTTGATTCTTGGCTTAGTGTTGGAGATGTTTTTAATCAAGTAGTTTCCACTGGAGGTAAATCTTATGATTTGTCTGTTACATCATATTATGATAAAATAAATAATTTCAATTATGATCAAACCAAAAAATCAGTCTCATTTTCAATGCCATTTAACTGGGATACATCAAGGCTAGAAAAACAAAATGTTTTTGTTCATCAAGAAATTCATTTTCCAACTTCATTTAAAGAATTTTCACAAGCTGGAACATACAAAGCAACTGTAAATGGATTTCCTGTTACCGGAAGAATGTTAATTGCTGATCCATATTCAATGGATAATACGCTAATTCTTCACTTCCTGTTAAGCAAAGAAAATATTTTTGATATTGCAAAAACTATCAAATCTGGAACAAAAACAATGGAATTTAGTCTATCTCCAGATACTGGATTGATACCAGAAAAAAATTCATTTGATGTTAAATTTGATAGTGGTGCGTTTGCTAGAGTACAATATGACTCTAAATTAATTTCAGGTGAAAAAATACCATTTGAGATAACTTTTTTTGATAAAGACAACAAGTTACTAAAGTGGGTCACATATGGTTACAGAATAGAAGATTCTTCAGGAACTACAATTTATGAATCAAAAAATACTAATCCTAATACACCTGGTATACTTTTGACGGAAGGTATTGACAAACCAGAATTTAATTTCAAATCTGTAGGTAAATACAAGATGACCTTGGCAATTTTTAGTCATGGATTAGATAATTTACAAACATTCTCTGGAATATCCAATACCTCCTTTGATATAGGTTCAGGATCAGCAAGCAATCAAATTCCATCCTGGATTAAGAACAACGCCGGATGGTGGGCAGATGGTTCAATTGATGATAACTCTTTTGTTCAAGGAATACAATATTTGATCAAAGAAGGAATAATGAAAATTCCACAGACTGCTCAAGGTTCAGGATCAGCAAGCAATCAAATTCCATCCTGGATTAAGAACAACGCCGGATGGTGGGCAGATGGTTCAATTGATGATAACTCTTTTGTTCAAGGAATACAATATTTGATCAAAGAAGGAATAATGAAAATTGAGCAGTAATTTCAGTAATCTCTAAAGTGTGAAAATATGAAAGACATTAACGATATTCTTCCAAAAGTACCTAATATGAAATGGGGAGCTTTGATGAACAAAGCACCAACTAATGAAAAAGTAGAAGAAATGAATAACATTTTTCCTCACAATGGAAAATGGCATACTGTCTTTGAAGAAAAAGATCAAGTAACTATTGATGGCAAACAAATTTGGAAAAAAGAACCAAACAAATGAACTTAGTAGAAATTATAAAGAAAAACATAACACAGCAGAATTTACAATACCCGATGATGTAACTGGAATCGTACATCTAAATTTCCAAAATCTTGGAGATAACGATCTTGCAAACACATCTATCCCAATTATAATTAATCACATAATACATGAAAATAATGATATTTCAATACCTGAATGGATTAAAAACAATGGAAAATGGTGGTCAGATGGACAGATTGACGATAAAACTTTTGTTCATGGATTACAATATTTGATACAAAATAGAATTCTTCACGTCTAGTTTTAAGCATAAACCAGCCTGTTTAAATCTATAAAATACATAGTGTACTAAAACAAGAGAAATGATAGATTAGTTAATTGAAAGATATCGATCAAATAAATATGCAAAACCAACATCTCGATTTGAAGATTTCATCAACTCTTTCCAGTCTATCACAATCAAAAACAATATTCATACTAATTGGATTCATGTTTACTTTATTACTAATTTCTCAATTTGCATTTGCCGAGGTTTTCATACCGCCACAAGAATATATCGGATATTTTGATTATGAAGGCGTATATACAGTTGGAGGCAATGTAAAAAACCAAAATGATTATGCAGTAACTCCAACCATTTCAGTTTCTGTAATTGATGGAGAAAATACATTTACCAAGATAATATCACATGTTCCAATTCCACCAAAAACAGATATTCCATTTAAGACAAAATTTCCTGAAATCACAGGAGATTCTCCTATCTTATTACCAGCTGAGCTCAAATTTGTAAAAACCAAAAAAGATCCAATATCTATTGAAGTTCTTTATGATAAAACATTAATCAAACATGATGACGGTCATGTTACAGGACGAATTCATAATAATGGAAACCAAACCATCTTCAACCCAAAAATTCTTGCTATAGCTCATGGTAATGGAACAGTGCTTGATGTTGTTCACAATATTGAATATATTGACAAAATAGAACCTGGTGAAATTCTAGAGTTTTCAATGTATCCTGATCCTTCAATAACTGATGATGTCTTTTTCTATAGCTGCTTTGCCCCTGTAGATACTACTGTTGTTCCTGTTACCACAAAGAAAAATGGAGGCGATTTTGATTTTAGATATGATTCAGGTGCATGGTATTCTGCTGCTAAATTCAATGAAGAAGGAACAACTCTTACAATACGTGGCTACAATAGTTACCCACTTGAAACTTATGCAAACTTTGAATTTCCGCAAATTTCAGGCAAAGAAAAATTTAATGTCACTTTAAACGATAAACCTGTAAAATTTATTCAAAGTATAGATGAGAACAAATTTTGGCATGTTGCATTTATTGTAGAACCAACCTCACAGGGAATTCTAAAAATTACTGGTTTTGAAAAAGGTTTACCTCCTGAAACTTCTAGAATTCCACAATGGATAAAAACAAATGCAAATTGGTGGTCTACAAATCAAATATCTGATTCAGAATTTCTTGAAGGGATAGATTTCTTGTTTGAAAAGGGAATTGTTGTAGTACCATCAAAAGAAATGACTGCCAAATCAAATTGGAAACTTCCCACATGGATAAAAATAACAGCAGGTTGGTGGTCTGAAGATAAAATTTCAGATGATGATTTTCTAAACATAATTGAAAATCTTGTTAAACGAAAAATAATTATAATTTAATTTACTTAATCTGATAAATCTTATTATACAAACTTCAACTAGTCTTAATATCTAATGTTACCATTACGAGATGAAAATCCACATCCTCCAGGATACAAACCAACAATAACTTATGCACTAATTGCAATTAATGTTCTAGTCTTTTTTATTGAAGTTGCATACACTGGGCAATTTCTAGAATTTACAAATAACAACGCATATAATTTATTTTATAATTGGGGTGCAGTACCAAATTGTGTTACGGGTGGGACCGTATCAAACATAGATTTTGGCAAAGGTCCAATACAAATTACATGTCCTGATGCACCATGCATCTCTCTTCTAAGTTCTGTTTTCTTGCATGGTGGTGCA
>JACRND010000014.1 GCA_016234975.1 Nitrosarchaeum sp.
AGTTCCAGATTGTAAGCAAACAGGAAAAATCCTTCAGTAATTCCTATTGGAAATAATATTGGGGAATCTAAAAACGCGTAATATAGGCCTACAGTAAAAGCAATTCCTAGTGAAAACATCGCAACAGCTAAAATCTTTCTTTTCGGTAATGTTCCCCACGGTTTTGTTTTTCCACCTATTGCATCAAGACAATGAGCTGAGATCCCAACTGCCAGAAAATAGATTATGCATATTGCAACAAGTCTATCTACAACAAATGTGCCACCAAGTGATCCCCATGCAGCAAAACATGTCACAATAGAAGTATAAGGTAAGAATAACATCCCTATGCCAATTCTAAAGTTTCTTGGCCCTATTTTTGGGACAAACCATTCTGAAGTCCTGTCCTGTTGCATGTATTTTATTACCTATTGTTGTTTATATGATAATTTGTAATCAGACTTGTTTTATACTAAAAATTCCAATTATAGATATGCAGAAATATAAAAAATACATTACAAAGGGAATACATGAACCTCTCTCCAAAATCCCATTTCATAAAAATGCACCAATAAAACGTATTTCTATGCTGAGTAAAAAAATCATATCTGAATCAAATATTCATGCTGCAGTTCACTTTGTTGATACAATCGATAAAAAAATACCGAAATATAGCGTATTGCACAAACATGATGCAGACGAAGTAAACATAATCCTTTCAGAAAATGATAAACTAGTCTATGAAATTCAGCTTGATGATGAAATCTATAAGGTAAGTTCTCCTGTGACTGTATTCATTCCAAAAGGCGTGAAACATAGAGCTGATGTTATTTCAGGAAGTGGATTCTTTGTGTGTTTGATCCTATCTAACAAATACAACACATCATAGTTTTGCCATTGAGAATCATTGAGTATAAAATGCACAAAATATCCCATCTTAGTTAAATTCAAGGAACAGTAATGCCTATAATTGAATAAAAAAATCTCCCATGTTCTCCGTTCTCTTGAAAGAAGATCTGAATATGAGCAAAAAAATTACCACAAGATTCATCATGACGAAAGAATGCTTGCAATAACTAAAGACACTGGAATTTTTTATAACGTTCTTCTCAAAATACACAAACCCAAAAATATACTTGAAATTGGTACCTCTACTGGTTACTCTACATTATGGTTTGCAGATGCTATGACTAGGAAGAACTCAAAGATAATTACCATAGAGAAAAATCCAAAAAAAATCAAGAATGCAAGAAAAAACTTTGATAAATCTGGTGTGTCTGATATGATAGAAATCAAACAAGGTATAGCAAAAGACGTTCTAATTCAACTAAGTAAATCTGGAAAATCTCATCTACGAGAGTATTTTGATTTTATCTTTATTGACGCAGATAAAGAAGAATATTCATTTTATTTTGATGTTTGCTTGCCAATGTTAAAAAAAGGCGGCATAATAGCTGCAGATAACATAATTTTTCCAAGACGATTTCAAAAATACATAAAAAAATATCTAACTCATATTCATGGAATTCCACACGTTGAATCAATCACTGTTTCTATTGGCAATGGACAAGAAATATCCTTCAAGAAAAAATAAAAACATTATCGTGTTATTTTATGACAAACATGAACCAACAAGAAATTGTATCCTTAATATTCATACAAATTTGATCTGATTCAATATTTATTTCACCGATTACCTGATTGTTTTATTTTCATTTATGATGAACTGATTTTTTCATCAAATGATTGAGACAAATAAAACTCTAATAATTAGCAACGCATAGATCAATCCTTGGATTATGAAAGTTTTTGCTCACAAATTTTAGAATCTAATCCTAAAATCAGATTTGCTACAGTTTATGATCAATGGGCTGTTCGCGTTGGGGGTGGTATGCGTAAGGGCCTGACTAGTCTACTTTCGGAACACAAGGAAAATGAATTGGTCACTCTTTCCATTATTGATTGGAAGGCGCGTAAAGAAATGTCAAAATGGCTTGGCAAAACAAAATACACCTTAGCTGAATATGACTTGGTTAAGCGTTTTTCATTTTATCTGGGAGATAATCATTTACTTCTTGTAAGTACAGAAAAAGATGTAGATACAGATACAGTGGTAGATAAAATTATCAAACTATATTACAAAAATCAAAACTAAGTTTTCAAATACTGGTGTTCTACATAATTACATCAAATTAATTACATATTTTTTAATTAGTGAAAATTCCGAATATGGGAATTTTCATGAATTTTTTATGTAGTAATGATTTTATTTCAATGCAAGATTAAATCAATAATGAAGACATCAAACAAAAATATTGTAGTTATATCTACAATCACATTATTCATTGTAGTTGGTGTAATAATAATATCGCCAATTAAAGATGTTCAGGCACATGATACTGATTGGAATTGGACTGTAGATTCAGATTGCATAAATGCATCTGGTAGATATGTTTGTAACATTCCTGCTGATGCAAAAACTGCTCATGTATTAATTCCAGATCTTAGAGAAGCAATACCACAACAAATTGGATTACAAAATGCTCACCAGAAAACTACTCTTAGAATTTCTACATCAGTAGCAAATACTGGAGATGGTCAATGGCAAATGAGATCAGAAAATCCGGCAACCCAAGAATTACCACAGTTAGCAAAACAACAACTATTATTATCTGATGGAACATTGTGGAAGGAATATACCGTAAGTCAATTCGAGTATCATCCCGCACACAAACATTTCCATATTGCAGCTGTAACTTCATACGAATTGTATACTGCAACAGGATCATCTGATACCGAACCAATCACCAAGACAAATATAGGATCACAAAAGGTGACATTCTGTCTTATAGACTGGATAAAAATTAGTGACAATTCTCCCAACAATGAAAGAGCATATTCAAACTGTGATGGACAATTTCAAGGAGTGAGCCCAGGATGGATGGATCAATATCATCAAGAACTCGAAGGGCAGGAACTTGACGTAACAAATGTACCTACAGGATATTACTTCCTTGTAGTAACAGCAAATCCTGAACACAATTTTATTGAAAAAGACTTTACAAACAATCAGGCATGGATACTCATCCACTACAATAACGATGATAAAGGAAATCCAAAATTAGAAATTCTTAATCAATCAGAATGTCTAGACTATCCAGGATTATGTAAATACAGCCCAAACCGATAAAATATTATTTCTCTTTTATTTTTTAATTTAGAATGTTTTATTTTTACATAAACAAAATAGCGTACATCTAAAACTGGATTTATTCTAATGTTATATTCATACTAATGTAAAAATCATTATAATAATGGAAAATCCCATTATTGCAACAGTAAACCATCCTAAAACATTAGATAATCTTCTATTAGTATGTGTATGTAGTATTTTCTTGTCATTTGCCACTTTAATTACTGCTATGAGTAAAGGAACTGCGATTATCCCATTAATTATGGCAGTATAGTATAATGCTTTGATTGGATCCAATCCGATGAAATTGATCCACAACCCAACCACTGTAGAAGAAGCTATGATCAAATAGAATGATTTGGCTTCTTTGAATTTCTTACTAAGTCCTTGTTTCCAACCCAATCCTTCAGATAATGCATATGCTGAAGAACCAGAAAGTATTGGAATTGCTAACATACCTGTACCTATCACTCCTAATGCAAAGACAATCTTTGCAATCTGTCCTGAATTTGGGAATGTCTGTACTAGTGGTTCTAGCGCTTTTGCAGCTTGATCTGCAGTAATGACGTCTGAAATTCCACCAGTATGAAGAGTCCCTGCAGCAGTCATAATGATAAACCACATTATCATTTGAGAAAAACCCATTCCCAACATGACATCTATACGCATCATTTTGATTTCTCGCTTTGTGATGTGAGGCTTTCCTTCTCCAATTTCTTTGATCTTGTTTTTTGAAACATCCTCTTCTGCTTCTTCTGATGTTTGCCAGAAAAACAAGTAAGGTGATATTGTGGTTCCAAAGAGCGCAACAAACATCATGGAAAATGCTGGAGTAAACTCTACGTGTGGAATAATGCTTGCAGTGAAAACTTCTTGCCAGTTCTCTCCAATAATTAATGCAGTAACAAAATATGCAAGTAAAGAAAGTGTCAAATATTTTAATATTCTGACATATTTTTGATATGGAATTAAAATTTCGGATAAAATTATTGTTGCAGTAAAAAGTAGTGTAATAAGAAGAATCGGAAATCCTGGGAAGATTAGATTTACAGAAGCAGACATTGCACCAATATCTGCACCAATGTTTATCGTGTTTGCAACAAGAAGTAATGTGATTATTGGAAACACTGTTTTTTTGGAATATTTTTTTTTAATGACTCCTGCCAATCCGCTTCCCGTCAAAAGACCTATTCTTCCACACATTTCTTGCACAGTTGCCATTAGTGGATAGAGAAATAATGAAAACCATAGCGCACCAGTGCCGTATTGTGCTCCTGCCTGAGTGTAAGTTGCAATTCCAGATGGATCATCATCTGAAGCCCCAGTTATTATTCCAGGACCAAAGATCTTTGAGAGTTTTTTTAATCTGTGTTTTGACATTAAGAAAAAATCTCCGTATAGTCTGATCTATTATGGAAAGTCATGGTTTACCACACGAATTTATCGTATTATCTGATTAAAGAAGTTTGTAAATTTTTATTTTATTCATGGAGAGCAAAACATTCTATCTTATGAGAGACTTCTCAATATTTAAAAAACTATGATTATAATTGACTTTTATTCTTGAATAAATCGAGATAGCATCTTGGCATACGTATTCATTGTAATATGGGTGTATTGATCCCAAGAATCAATAATTGATAATCTAAACTGAACATAAGATTTTAGAAAATCTGTAGATGTCCCAATCTGCGATTCAGTAACATGTGCAATGAATTTCCAATAGTCATCAAAGACTCTTAAGATCTTTTCATCAACTTGCATTTTATCAAAATATTGCTTTTCTGCTAAATGACACACTCCGAACAAATCTTGTATTGAATGTAAATATCTGGAATATAGATCTGAATAATTTTGAAAAAGAATTGGAAGATCCACTTCTAGTTTCTGAATTATATCTGAAGTATTATTTTTCATTATTTCACATATGGAAATTTTTTGAATTTTATCGTTACTTACAATTGTTTCAGACTCTTTTGAAATCAAATTAGTTGAATTATCCATGTGCTGGTTTGTTCGTGGATGTTATTAACTTTCGATTAACAATGTTAAGCATATGATAAATACCACAAATAAAAATAACCTAAATGAAATGAGGAAGGGATATTTGTGACATGAATCAAAAAATAGAACAATCAACAGAACATGAAAAAATTCTACCTAATTCTTTTATATGTTGTACTAATAATGATCATAAGAAATACATAACAAAATATGCTGTGTGATAATCCATGACTAACATACAAAAATTTTTAATTGGGGCGGTAATAGTTCTTGGAATACTTGTAGCGATAACCCTTCCACCGTCCATGGAATTTTATTTTGACAAGAAAAATCACCTAAATACAAATGAAAAAGATCTCAAAGACATTGCTCCCGAGAAAGAAACTAGCGAAATAGTAAAAGAAATCATCCCCACTGATAATTCTCAACATGAACAAAGCAATACAAATCTAGGTGAAATTTATCACAACTTGGAAAATTCAGTTGTACAAATAACCAGTACTGTAACTGAGACAAGATCAAATATTATCATTAATGGTAATCCTTTAGAGCAACAATCATCTCGATTAGGCTCTGGATTTGTATATGATAATGAAGGTCATATTATTACAAACAATCATGTTGTTTCGGGCGTAACTAATGTCGATGTTACTCTCTCAAATGGTGATACTTTTATTGCCAAAGTAGTTGGCACTGATGAATTCAATGATATTGCAGTCTTGCAGATAACTGATGACTATTCTAATGATCCAATAAATCCCATACCTTTTACCGATTCATCTCAGGTCAAAGTTGGTGATCAGGTTATTGCCATTGGAAATCCGTTTGGATTGAGCAATACTATGACAACAGGAATAGTAAGTCAAATTGGAAGACTACTTCCAAATCAAGAGTATGGATTCTCTATTCCAAATATCATCCAAACTGATGCTGCGATTAACCCAGGAAATTCAGGAGGACCACTCTTAGATGACAATGGAAATTTAATTGGGATGAACACTGCGATTGAATCTAAAGTGGGAGAATTTACAGGCGTTGGTTTTGCAATTCCGTCAAATGATATTAAAAAAGTTGTACCAATATTAATTGAAAAAGGCGAATATGATCATCCGTGGTTGGGAATTTCTGGAACTACACTAACACCAAAATTAGCAGAAAAATTAAATCTGCCAAAGAATTTTAGAGGCGCTCTAATAAACGGAGTTGTAAAAGATGGACCTGCAGATAAAGCAGGAATCAAAGATGCGTTGTATACGTCAAACAGAGAAATAGCAAGTGCTGATATTGTAGTTTCAATTGATGGTACTCCAGTTAAACGAATTGATGATCTTATTGCATATGTGTCAGAAAACAAATCTGTCGGAGACAAGATTTCACTTCAAATCTATAGGGATGGCAATGTAATCGATATTGACATGGAACTGAGTAAACGACCAACAAACAGTAAATAAATTAGAAAATTAGATTAATAGTTTGATTTCTGTATGGTGTATATGATGGATCCTCGTAAATACCGTGATCGAATTTACATTGTAAAGGACATTATTCTCACCCTTTCTGAATATGGACAACTCAATCAAACAGCACTGTTTAGTTTTTGTGGGTTGAATATCTCCAAACATAAGGGAATTTTAGATAATTTGGAACTAAATGAAATGATACGAAGAGAAGAAATTGAAGATGGAAAAAGAACTGTTACAATTTTTAAAGTAACACAAAAAGGAATGAATTTCTGTCGTGATATTATAGAACCGTATGAACATTTGTTTCCACGAAGTGGAAAATCTTCAAATGATTCATTCAAACTTGGTTGTTTACTCTTCGTCTAAATGATATGTAGATGAAATTGTTTTATCTAAATTCTCTTTTCTTTTTAAATAATTGCAATACCTATTATTCCACTTACTAAGTGACCTGAATTGCATTAACCCTGTAATTAACCATATTCCAGATGTTATCAGTATTCCAACTAACAGAACTATTAAGACAATACCAAAGTCATCTTCTTGTTCCAATAATAGTAAAAATTTTGGATGAGTAGTAAGATACACAGAAATTCCAATTGCAAATGGAGCTAAAACAAGGGCAGACAATGAAACACCTAACATGACCCCTCGTAGATGTTGAATCTTATCAATAAATGAATCCATTGAACTTAATATATCGTTATTATCCTTAGACAAATTTCAATACTTCCTCAAAATTCTTTAAATTGTCTGTTTTCATTACTGATTTTGTTTTATTTGTGGTATTTATCATATGCTTAACATTGTTAATTTAGTTTTATTAGATATGTTGTTTCTTCTCACTGTGATGGTAAAAAAGAATATCGTCGTAAAAAAAGAAATCAATCATATGTAATTCAAAGTCATGATAATTGGAAACGATTAGAAAAATTTCAGATCAGTCAGAGACAACTTCCATAAATTATGATATGTGTTTGTAATAGATTATGTTGTTTTCATAAAGTTTCAAAATTATCTACCGGAATAAAATACAAAAATGGGTAAAAAAGAAGTTCATTATTCAATTTTTCTTGAAACACAAAATCATGATATTCCTATTGTAATGTTCTTCTTAAGGCAAGATCTAGGAGAAATAAATTGTATTTTATTTCTTCATGTTTCTAACAATTAACAATGTTAAGCATTCTCTAAATACTAAAATCAAAAATATTTGTCAATGCAGAAGCAAACATATCTACTCCAAGGGAAAATCCTGAGAATTCATGAGTTTGTCATCTCATTTGTTCAAAGTTTTCATTTACTGCCTAAGACACAGCTGGTGTTTTCCCTAGATATGCTTCTGCATTATTGTTTTTATTGAATCCGTTTACAAATACTGATTTCAAGTTAACATTGTTAAGTGATGTTTTAGTATGACTAATTTCTCGATATTATATGGAACATAAAACACCAATTTCAAAAAAAATAAATACCACACGTTTGAAAAACGTTTTCAAAAAAAATCCGCAATTTACAAATATGTGCAACATCTGTAAGATGGAATTTACTGATGCAGAAAGAACAAAGAAGCATATGATTAAAGCCCACTCAAAACCAAAACGTGAAAAAGAACACTAAAAATGACAGTAAAAAAAGTAAACGTCTGTAGGAATTTAGCGTGACAATAAAACTTTGTTGCAGTGATTATGGTTTTGAGTGTGAATTTGTAGCTGAAGGAGAAGTTGATTCGGTAATAACTCAATTTGGTAAGCATACTGATGAGGAACACGGAATAGAATACGCAAAAGAAGTGCTGATGCAGGTTATCCTAAGAAAAACTAGATGAATCTAAATAAATACATAAAAACTAATCATATGAGATCATGCAAAAATCCCGTAAACTCGTCACTAGGAATTACAGCACGCACTTCAATTAATCCCAATGATTCGAGTCCCTGCAGTTTATCATAATATTTGTAGATTCCTTCTTTTGTAGGGTAGATCTTTAGGACATCTACTTGCCCAGGTTCTAAAAGATTCGTTTCTACATTCAATCCTTCAATGTACAATCTATGTTGTTTATCTCCATTATTTATGACAGTCAAGATGTATACAAAATTTATCCTAGTTACAAGATGAGGATTGGGTTCTCCATCTACTCCAGAAATTCCTTTTAGTTGAACTTGTCCCCCAATATCTTCAAAAGCAATCGTTTGTTCAATTCTTTCTTGCCAAGCGATAGGCACATGTCTGACATTTCCCTGCCCTATGAATACTATCATTCCTACTAACGCCACAACCCCCACCACAATTGCAATAAGTATCACAAATCTGTCCTTTGACAACGTTTCGTGGTAGGATTATCTCCTATTTTTAAACAAAATACAATTGTTAAAGTTGAAAATCACTATGCAGATAATATGATGTATGACCGAATCTAACTTCCTTATTTTGACTCATTTGTATTATGTTTTATGTTAAAATATTCTATTGTGTGCTGAAAAGTTTGTTGGAATTGCTTGAAATAAATTTTCAAAATTTCATATCTATAATTCGACGTTATCCAATTCCATTTTTTGTCCAATTATAGACATCAATAATTCAACAAGTGATATTTTAAAAATAAAAAGTAAAGAAACTAATCTATGCTAAAAGACTAGATTTCTTGTCTCTTCTAATGGAGACTATGATGTATGCTGAAATAGCTATTATCCCACCTTGAAGAATTTTACTTATGATGTCAATAAAACCGACATCATCTTGTTGGCCTACAAATGGGATATCCGCATTTCTAGATAATACATACAGACCTATCAGGGCCAGAGAGCCTCCTATTGCCAAAACATAAGGCACCTTACTTGTATGTCTGGTGATAGTTGCCCACAATCCAATTGGAATGTATGCAGCACCAACTGCAGCAAAAAATGCGGTTTGAATAAAAGCACCACTTTCAAACTCTTGTGGTTTGCCTACATTTTCCTTGAATTCTTGACTTGCTTCGGCAATTTCCTGAGTGGATACAAAGAGGTATAGAACCCCTGTAGCCAGCATCAAAAATACCATTGAAATTATAGCTGATTTCATTGCTTTAGATTTCATGATTTGTATATGTAAAATTGGATATAATGTGTGACGATCATTTTCAAAAAATGAGAATGGAAGATATTAATTAAATGCAGATTGGCATACAAGAGAAGATGGCTTTAGAAATTCATTATATCATAATGGCATTACACCTGATTGTAGGATTTGTACTTGTGTTTTTGGCTGCAAGAGCATTTAAGAAAACAAAATATCCTCCAATGGCATTACTTGCTCTTGGATTTTCTTTGATTGTCATAGGGGACACAATAATTGGAGATGTGGTAGAATTTCTACAGGAAGGCATTTTTGGTGAAATCATAGAGGAAGGCATTGGAATTGCAGGTTTTATTGTTTTGATACTAGCGGTGAAACGAAGCTGAAATGGACTATACAAGTGAGATCATTGCTACACTATCAGATGAACAGAGCAGAGAAATAATAAAGATAGTATCCAAGACCGAACTTACCATCCAACAAATTTCCAACACTCTAAACATCCCACTATCAACTGCGTATCGAAAGATAAGAAAATTGGAGGAATTGAAGTTAATCAAGAAAACCAAAGTAATTCGCACGCTTGAAGGTCTTGATGAAAGTTATTACAAAAACTGGACATATGAAGTTGTAGTTACTTTTAGAGACGGAGAACTTTCCTACAAATTAGAACATGTAAAGATTGAAGACAAAATTGTAAGGCTCTGGCAAAAGTTTTCTGAATAACCATTCCCATCAAATGATAATTGGAGGCATGATATTATATG
>JACRND010000065.1 GCA_016234975.1 Nitrosarchaeum sp.
CTAAACTATCCTCAGATGATACTGTACTGTTCTCAGATACTTCCGGTGTTGCAATTCCAGTACGAAGTCACGGATCATCCGCCTTTGGACTAAACGGAACTACAACAACACTGGTAAGCTGTACCACTTCATTCAATGGGGCACAGACTGGCGGTTCTGGTTCAGGAATCATTAGTGCTAACGCAACACACACAGGCACAACAGCAGCAAGTGGTGTTGAAGGAAGAGTCTTAAACGTAGTCAGAGAAGCAAAAGCAATCAACACAAACTCAGCTGCAAACGGTATTGGTCAGATCAAGTTGAAAGACGACGGTCTATGGCCATTTGTCCAATTGTATGCTTTCTCAACTGGTGGCAATGCAATAGTTCAATACAACAAAGGTGGTGGAGTTCAAACAACTACACTAACATTTGATACTGTTGAACAATTTGCAAACTTATCAGCCGATAGAGCAAAGTATACACAAGGTGCAGATGTACATGCAACAATTACTGATTTATGGTTAAATATTGACTCAACTGATGAAGACTCTTGGACATTTGCAGCCTCCAAAACTAACAAAGACAACATTACAGTCTTTGATGTGTGAGGAAAACTGTCTCCTATCTGTTAATCCAGATAAAGATAACAGTGGCACTAATGTTCTCAAAATACAAGATAACGCTGATTCAATAATTACTCCAAGTACAGGCATTCTATTGGCATCTACCACTGGTGGTAGACTGACAGCAGGTGCAGCACCTGTAACAGTTACTGAAACAGGACCAAACAATGGCATCTTTGGTACATATGATGAACTAGATAGTTCAGCATTGAAAATTACTGATAATGCAAAAAGAGGAACATCAGCAACAATTGCATATGTTCAAACAAAACCGGCAACAATTCTGGTAGGATTTGACTTTGCAACGATCAATATTGCACCAACTGACGCCGAGTGGAATTCTGGTGAAGAGATCCCAATAACTCTAGTTGACGGTGACGCCAACAAGAACTCACGAAGTGATGAAGATTTAGATCTAAACAACAAAAATGTTGATCTAATTCCATCACTCATAACTGGTGATCCATTCACACTAGGAGAAAAAGCATTTGACACACAAATCAATTCAATTACTGATTCATCTTCTGTATCAACTGGAACTCTGGGTAACTCTACCCATGCAGTTCTATTACAAATTAGTACAGCAGGAATCACTAGTAACTCTACAATTCCTGGAGTCAAACAAATCGGAGCAACAACAGTTGTAAAGAACATGTTTGCACCAGTGCAAAAGTTTAGTGATAGATTGCTTCTTGCAAACAATACTAAAGATAGTAGCATAAGAAACGCAATAATTATTGATTTGAACACAAATGGAAAAACTCTTAGAGAATCAATTAAAAACGGTACTAACCCAACATTGTCCAACTTCTATGGAATAAACTTACTTAATTTCGATATTAGATCCTTGAACACAACAGGATCAACCGAAATTGGTCTAGTCTATAGACAAGATGGTCGTGCAACTTCAATCATTAACAGTACTCAATCAGCTACTGTAACATTCGGTAAATTAGGTATGATTTCATTGTACAACAGTACAACAAGTCAAGGCTTGATTAACTTGAATGCAACACAGTCCGGTGCAACAGGTACTGCAGGTGAAATTGCACAAGCATTGTTTAAAACTACCGTGATTAATGATGACGCTCGTATAGGAATCATTATCAAAAAGGCATCTACCACAGGAAACAATAACATTCTTGCTGGAGATAGCCAAAGTGTAACGATTAAACCAATAGTTGTTGACTTATTCACATTCGGTTTTGTCGATGATGGACAAACAGCAAATGAGAGAATCGGCAACCAAATAATCAGATTAGAGTTAGAAGAGACCGGTGATAACACTAGTACCTTTGCAGGTACATTAGAGTACACCATGATCAACCAACTCAATATTCTTACTCCATCCACATATACAAACATCAGACCAATTGACGATAAGGCAACTTTAGTCATTATGGATGATCTTGATAATGAGGATGCACCAAGAGTCAATTATTTGGACTTGGGAGCAGACGGTGTTAGAACACAAGTCGCTGACCAACAAGATGCAGGAACTCATTCTGGTACTGTCTCTTTAGATAAAGAAGCCTACAAAGTAGCAGATACCGTAACTATCACACTAGCAGATGTTGACCTAAACGTTGACACTGATCTGATTGATATTTACACAACTGTTTCACCATTAAACAGTGAAACAGCATCTGATGCAGTAGGTAAATCCGGTCTTCCAACAGCCACAGGAAATGGTGCAACATCATTCTCCTTTGGTTCCCTAGGTAGACTACTTGACATTACCTTTGATGATGAAAGATGGGTGAATGGAACAAAAACATTCACAAACGATAAGGGTGTGGCAGTCAAATGTCCAAGTGATTCAACTCAGCCAGGTGCTGACAATGGATTATTTGCAACTGGATTCACAATTATCGAGACATCCACGAGTTCTGGTTTATTCACAGGTGACTTCCAAATTCCAGACAAATATTGTGCCAGAAGTGGCCAAGGAACAGCCGGTACAACCGGTGTATACACAAGTGTAACCGGTACTGATATAGAAGTTAACTATCTTGACTTTAGAGATGCATCTGGTGAAATCGTCGAAGTAGGCGATTCAGCAGGTGTACGAGCCAACACTGGTTCAGTAAGTCTTGATAGAACTGTCTATCCAGTACCATTTGGTACATTAGCTGACATCACATCAAATGCAGCTTCTACACCAGATAATCACTCTTTGTTCCCAATACATGCAACTGGAATCTCTGGAAACATCAATAGCAATGCAGAGATACTCAATAAGGGTGACTTGACCGTACACGTACGAGTCAATGATCCAGACTTTGATACATCTGCAGCAGGTGAAGACAAGATCGCAACAGACGGAACAGTAGCAAGTCACGGTCCAGTAAAGGTATCAGTCAGCAGAGGTTCTTCTAATCTAGTACTTGCAACAGCAGGTGCTGCTAATACATTAGCAGGAACAATCACTGTCGGTTCAACAGTCTCTAGTACAACTAGAGAACTTGGACCAATGGTAGAAGTTTCTCCAGATTCAGGAATCTTTGAGGTTGATTTGCCAATCAGATACACTGATGGTCCAGCATCATCATTGTGTCCGGTAACAAACACCTTTACTAATCTAGATGGTGCAGGTACAACTGTAACAGATAGATTCAGTGCCAGCTTTACTGCAACATCAGGTGCAACTGGATTCTGTGTCTTACAAGGTGATATCATCACCGTAGAATACAGAGATCCAACTGACGCATCCGGTGATCCAAATACAGTTACTGACTCTGCAACATTTGACCTAAGAAACGGTGTGTTGCAATCAGACAAATCTGTATACATTATCGGCGGCGACATGATCTTGACACTAATCGAACCAGACTTTGATCTTGACAACGACTCAGCAGAGACCTATGACCTCGATCTAATCGAGTGGGACTCTGATGCAGGTACAAAAACAATGGGTGACCAAGGTGGATCTGACACCAGCAATGGTGGAATCTTCGATCCAGAACCAACAGACTTTAGAGAAACAGGTGACAACACTGGAATCTTCCAGGTTGTACTCGAAATTCCTTCAAGAATCGCAAACGATAATCTTGAAAGAGGCGAGCAAATCACTCTAGAATACACTGATTGGGGACCATCCGGAAGTGATTACGTTGGAGGAGAATCAGAAGATGTCAATTTGACCATCTTTACATCTAACTTTGGCGCAACTGTAGAGCTTGACCAAAAAGTTTACACATGGACTGACAAAGTATACATAACAATCGTCGCACCTGACCATAACATGGACAGCAACTTGATTGATGAGATTGGTAACACTGCCAAAGATCCAATAAAGATCGCAAGCAGAGGTCACTCACTCAAACAATACAAGCTTGTTGAAACAGGTTCTGACACTGGTATCTTTACTGGCGAAGTAATTCTTACCGGCTTCAATCATGATGCCGATGGAAATACTGCAACTGGTACTGCAACCAATGGTTATGATACAACACCAGTAACAGGTACTATAACAGGTGGCACCGCAACCGGTCCAACTGATGGTTACCTACAAGCTGATGATGATGATGGACTAACTGTCTCCTTTGAATTCTCAGAGGATGAAACAATTGTTGGTTCAGCACTAATCAGATGGAATATTGGTGAAGTTCAGTGGCTTGAAGCAAGCTATCCAGCAAGCGGAACAGGTGTTGTAAGAGTAATTGATCCAGACATGAACTTAAAACCAGAAGCTGTCGACAATTTCAATGTCGATACGTGGTCTGACTCCGATGCCGGAGGTATTGATCTGACTGTAACTGAGACTAATGAGGCAACCGGAATATTCGAAGGTACTGTGTTCTTCACAACTACTGACGAATCATCTGGTCACAGACTCAGAGTCGCAGAAGGTGACACTGTCACTGCAAATTATCAGGACAATACATTACCTAATCCATACACAACAGCAGATGAACTTGATATTTCTGCCACTTCACTAATCGGTACTATTGTACCACCTCTCGAGAGAGCACCAGCTGCTAACTTGAGAACAGTTGACGCATTCGGTAACAGCTTAAGCACTGTTAGCGTTGATCAACAGGTGCAAATAACTGCCGACTTAGCAAATGGTCAGGATAGAGAGCAAGCATTTGCCTACTTGGTACAGATTCAGGATGGTAACGGTGTTACAGTCTCACTAGCATGGATTACAGGTTCACTATCTGCTGGTCAATCATTCAGCCCTGCCTTATCATGGATCCCAACTGAAGCTGGCACTTATACTGCCACTGCATTTGTCTGGGAATCTGTTGATAATCCAACGGCATTATCACCACCAGTAAGTACAACTATAACCGTACAGTAAGAAACTAGTTCACATTTTCCCTTTTTTTCTTTTTTTTGAATCAACACTTAACGATAGTTGTAGACAATTTTTCCAGAAGCAATATCTAGGAGATGATATCCAATTATTCTAAATTGAAATTAATTTTATTCTTGTTTTTTGTTTTGCTTTTAATTATTCCTGTAAATGATGCATTTTCAGAATTGGAATTACTTGCAAGCAACAAAGTCTACTCAGAAGGACAACCTCTTTTTGTATATGGAAAAGGTCAGCCCAATGAAACTCTAATAATTAGATTATTTGCACCAGATGATACAATTGCAAAGTTTGATCAAATTACTACCGCTAGCGATGGTTCCTTTAATCATGTGTTATTGACGTGTCCTCCGTCTTCTCCCAAATACGCCGTTTAGGGTATTTGTGCAAACTACTAGCGACGGTCTCTTAATTGGAGATGATCCAAAAGATCTACTTCAAACAACTCATGTTCATTTGCCTTCTGGAAAAGTAGAGACACTATCAAATGCTTTTTCAACACTTCATCAGGGATTATACTATACAGATTATACTCCAAAAGAGGAAGGAACTTATGTTTTCCATGTAGTGTCTTTTAGTCAAGGAACAATATCTCATGGTTCAGTTGCAACTAATGTTCTAAGTCAGGATCTAGGCGGAATCTCAAATCAAATAATCAAACTAAATTCAGTTTTAGAAGAAACATCAAATGAACTAGACACATTAAAATCAGAAATTAAGGGATTTGGCTCTACTTTAGAGAGTGCTAGCAGTAATATTGATACAAGTGTAACTACAATATCTAATTCTGTAGTAAACATTGAAGAAGCATCATCGCAACTAAACTCGTTATTCTTTCCAATCGTCGCATCAATTGGAATAATTGTGGCACTTCAAATTGCAATACTTGCTAGAAGAAGATAGTTGTGAATGTCGTATTATGTCGGAATGGCATGTATAAGCACAGACAATTAGAATGTATATATACAATCAGGAAGAATAGGCGATTCACACACAGATTAAAACTGGTGATCCTCTCGCTACATTTCTATAATACACAATAGCAAAATTAATCGTAATGCCCAAAGCGGCTATCTTTTTTAGTCTTCTTCTTGTTTCGGGAATGTTTGTAAACTCTTATGCAATTGTAGATGGAGATTTATCTCTTGAAGATAATTCCTTTTACAATGACTCTGATGATTTATTTGATTCAGGTATTTTAAAAATTGACTCAGATTTTTTTCAATCAAATAATTTTAAAAGATATGTTATTTTTGGAACAGGTTCAGATGATTCAAACTTTTTAAAAAAAAATTCATTATATGGAATTCAATCTAATGGAGGATTTTTTTACGTTGCAGTACTCCCAGAACATTCAATTTCAAATCTAGTTTCTCAAGGATACTATGTTATAGAAGATTCCAAGTTGGATTTTCATTCCGATGTTTCTAATGTAACTGATGCCTCTAGAATTGGTCAAATCACTGGTTCTACACTAGCACAAACAAGATACAATGTCACTGGAAATGGTATTAAAATAGCAGTTGTTGATACTGGTGTAGATTTTTCAAATCTAGACATTCAACATTCTCTAGCTAGGGGCAAAAATAATCATCCTATAATGCTTGATGCTGATGGGCAGGGAATCGTACTAACAAACTCTACTTTTTTTGCATTCATTGACAAAGATGAAATTATACGAAATCACACAAATCCAATTCCAAAAGGAATCACCTCATCAGTATACAAAACAAAAGATGGTATTTTTCTAGACATATCTCATAATGGCAAAGGAACACAAATTCCTATTTACAACTCTTTTTTTCCACAGTTTGGAAAATCTCCTATATTTAATGGAACATTAGACACTGATATCAAAATCGGCAAAGATAGTAGAAATTACATCAAATCAAAAAGTGGAATTTATCATCTCGGTATAATGTATCAGGGTGGTCTAGAAGGACCTTTAGCTAGAATTCAAGTTGTACCTGTACTTGTGGTGGATTCTAATGTTGCAGGAACATATGATACTATAATTCCCGATCTGAGTACTTCTTGGGAGGATTATACTAGATATGATTTAAAATCTGGCGAGAAACCAAAATATGATTTTGATTTTACTGACGAAAAACCAATAGTCTTGGGAAGTGGAAAAGAATTTCTTGTTTATGATTCCAATAGTGATGGTAAAGCAGATTACAGTGCGGGAACAGTAGGGGCACAAGTGCTGGATGTTTACGGTGTGATTCAAAACAAAACTGCAGACGTTGATAAAACACTAAAAGCAATTAATGGAACTTTATTGCCTGCATTTGATCCTAAGGGTGAGTTTTTTGGAGTAATGACTGATTTTATGGGACACGGAACCTCCAGTACTTCTTCTATTGCGTCAAAAGGTGAACAAACATATGACATTTACAATAACACTAAGAAATTTACAATCAAGGGAGTCGCACCTGGTGCAAAGATTATACCAGTAAAATCATTATGGGTAGGTGATACTGTTTATGCCTGGTTATGGGCATCTGGATTTGACAGTAAAGAACATAGTTGGAATTTTATAGGAAAACCCAGAGCAGATATCATCTCAAATAGTTGGGGGGTTTCAAATTTTCCATCATTTAATGCTGCACCTGGAATGGATGTTCTATCTATGATACTTGGTATACTTGCCACGCCTCATTCACTTGATGATGATTACCCCGGTGTGACAATTGTTTCTAGCGCAGGTAACTCAGGACATGGTTATGGAACGATTGGTATGCCTAATGCATCTCCGTTTGGAATTGCAGTCGGAGCTACTACAAATAATGTCTTTGTTGGTTATGGTCCATTTAAGAATCAACCAAGATTTGGCAATACCACTTCACACTTTAATGATGTAGCTGATTTTTCAAGCAGAGGTCCTGGAATTATTGGTGATCCAAAACCTGACTTGATGAGTATTGGCGCACACGGTTTTACTCCGTCTAATGTTCTTAAAACTAAAAAGAACTCAAAAGAGGAATCTTTTTCATTATTTGGTGGAACTAGTATGGCAGCACCTCTAGTTTCTGGAAGTGCTGCAATACTAATGGAAGGACTAAACAAACAGTCAAAAGAATATGATCCATTTACAATCAAAAATATTTTGATGTCTACTGCAAAAGATCTTCAAAATGATCCATTCACTCAAGGATCTGGATTAGTAGATGTAAATACAGCATTAGGTTTTGTAAACGGCGAAGAAGGAATCTTTCTAGTCTATAATAATGCATCATACAATAACATCAAAAAAATTTTAAAACCTGCACTTGAATCCATAAATTCTACATCTATGAGGTTTGAAAAATTTGAATTTCCGACAAAGATCATGCCAATGACAAGTTGGTTCGCAGGTCATTTGCTTCCAGGAGAACACAGTAAAACAACTTTTACGATTGAAAATCCAACCGATAAACCAATTCAGATATCTATCAAACCTACAACGATATCTCTGATCAAAAATACCCAATTTGACGGTACTACCAAAGTACGACAACACGATTCGATACTAAACAAATCAGATGTGTTCATTCCAAATTATATCAAACTGTCTGATATCAAAGAGCATAAAAAATTAGGCGAATTTTTTGATAATAATTCAATTCCTACTGAATCTTCTCTAATGATATTGAATCTGAATTTCCCATTTGATAATTTTATGAATAAAACTGATGATCTTTATGCAAACGACATGAAAATCTCTTCGCTATACCTTTATGATTGGATTGATAAAAACAATGATACCAATATAGCTAGCAATGAACTATCTATGGTTAGCAGGGCTGGATCATGGGGAACTGTTCAAGAACTAAGAATTACTGAGCCCAATGAAAAATTCAAAGGAACTCCACTAGTTGGCGTATACCCCACTCCAACTAGATACTCTTACTATCTAGGTGACACGAAAAAAAATTCAACTTCGATGGAATATACCTTGTCTGCTAGTTATTACCAAAAAGACAAATGGTCTGTTATCTGGCCTGAATCTGAAACAATTACTGTTCCTGCAAACAATACTGCTAAAGTGGATATCTCTCTAGTTGTACCAAACGATTTACAAACTGGCAATTATCAAGGCTTCATAACATTTGAAGGTGAAAAACATACCGTCAATGCACCTGTATCTTTTGTTGTAAAAAAAGAAATTGATCAAAAAGATTCACTTGTTTTAATTCAAGGAAAACAAAGCAATGATGTTCTTTTTGGTAATGGTTATGTCAAAGGTGCATTTGATATGGCAAATAGATACATGGCAGGCGATTGGCGACAGTATTATTTTGATATTAAGGATGCCTCTATAAATTCCGCAGCAATAGAATTATCTTGGAAAACCGATGACACAAACTTGTCTGTATTTGTTATGGATCCTAAAGGAAGAATAGTTCAAACCAATATGCCTTCAGGTGTATTTGGTAAATTTCTTGGTTGGCCTTCACTTGATTGGTTAGGCAACTCCGTTTTCAGTCAAGGTGGAGGATTCTATCCTGTAAAAAACAAAGATGACACTTCCACTGTACTTTATGTTCCGATTAATCAAACAGGAACATACACTCTTTTAGCTCACTCTACATTGTTTGGTGGAAATTCAACTACTGAGCCAATTGCATTTGCAGCTAAATTTTCTAACATTTCTTCAGAGATTCAACCAATACAAGACAATTACACTAAAACAGAAATCATATCCAATTCTATAGAAAATGTAACTGTATCATCTGGATTTTCTAATGAAACAATCCCTAATGATTCGCAAATCCCAATTCAATATGATGCACATGATTCATCTTTTAACATTGGATTAATTGTTGGCATTGGAATTGGAATTGCGATCGGAGTTGTTTTATTTTTAATTCTTAGACAAAAACCTAACAAATAGTTGAATAAGATTTGTGAACTACCAATCTCTAAAAAATGAGGTTTCCTGCTTCATAGATTTCTTTGAAATCTCTACAGGCGTTACTTTCCGCAGTTCCTGCGGTAGTTTATCTTGACTAAATATTTTCAAGCCTTTTTCAATTGCGCGGGATAGTGCCGGCTCAGCACGGCCTCCGGCGTCGCATAGGCTTCCTGCCGGTCGACGCTCCAGTATTTCAG
>JACRND010000015.1 GCA_016234975.1 Nitrosarchaeum sp.
ATGGATGATTTGTCTATTACACCGCTAATTAGTTCCCCATTTTTAATTACAACGTCTTTTTGAGCGCCTTTAGTTCCTTTTGACCACTTTGATGTAATTACATAGTTGAAGTCTTTTGGCAAGAATAATGAAAATAATTGTTTACCAGTGTATGCTGGTCCGTCTTTAGTTTTTGTTGCAGGTTTTGGAAGTTTATCAGTAAATCCACCAAGCATTGCATAATTGTAAAACTCTTGTGGAGTTAGAACAGTATCATCTTTTGTTAGAAGATATGCTCCGGTAACAAAGTCTCTTAGTGCTCCAATTATTGGTCCACCATATCTTGGAGAAATCAATTGATCTTGAACTCTCATCAATAGAATTGCTTCTGCTCTAGCCTCTTCACTTTGAGGTACATGAAGATTCATCTCATCACCATCAAAGTCTGCGTTATATGGAGGACATACGGATGGATGTAATCTGAAAGTCTTTCCTGGAAGTACCCTGACATAATGAGCCATAATTGACATTTGGTGAAGAGAGGGTTGTCTGTTGAACATAACAATATCACCATTAGCAAGATGTCTCTCTACAAGATATCCAATTTCTAATGTTTCAGCTATTGTAGAACGATCTTCAACAAAATCTAGTCTAATTTTAACACCATCTGGTCTAACGATATAATTTACGCCTGGGAATTTGTTTGGACCATTAATTACAAGTTTTCTCATTCTTTCAATATTCCATTCAGTGACAATTTCAGGAATTGTTAGTTTCATTGCAACCTGTTCAGGAACACCTACTTCAGATAAGTCCAAGTTAGGATCAGGTGAAATTACAGTTCTACTTGAAAAATCAACTCTTTTTCCAGACAGTGATCCTCTAAATCTTCCTTCTTTTCCTTTGAGTCTTTGAGTTAATGTTTTTAGTGGACGTCCTGAACGATGATGAGCTTGTGGAATGCCAGAGACTTCATTATCAAAATATGTAGTTGTATGATATTGTAACAAATCCACTAAATCTTGAACAATTAACGGAGGAGTTCCAGCTTCCTTACTTTCTTTTAGTCTTTGATTAACTCTGATGATATCTACCATTTTGTGTGTTAGATCATCTTCAGATCTAATTCCAGTCTCAAGAATAATAGATGGTCTTACAGTTACTGGTGGAACAGGCAAAGCTTGTAGAATAAACCACTCAGGTCTTGCAGTAACAGGGTCATATGCTAAAAGATTAAGATCGTCATCAATAATTTGGGAGAATCTTTCTCTGATTGTAATTGGGAGTAATCTGTGTTCACCTATCTCTGTTTTTTCAACAAAAATAGTTGGTTTTGTAAAGATTAGTTCATACTGAGTTTTACCACAGTGAGGACATTCTTTTGCTTTTTTTGCTTTTTCAATAATTTGCTCTGGAATACGTTTTTCTGAAATTACAGTGTATGCCGCATGTTTTTCTTTAATCTTTCTAAATTCATCTAGATCTTCTTGTGGAACTTTGAGTCTTGCACAAGAACGACATGTAGATTGTAAAAGTTTGTAAATATTGTCAATAAATGCAATATGTAAAACAGGTTCAGCAAGTTCAATATGACCAAAGTGTCCTGGACATCTAGCAGCAGTATTTCCGCATGTGAGACATTTTTGTCCTGGTTCAAGTGTACCAAGTCTTCCATCCATAAGACCTCCTTGTACAGGCATTCCATCTTCATCATATGTCTCAGGAGCAGTGATTTCTGCAACAGAGTATTTTCTAATTTCGGTCGGAGACCAAACTGAAAATCTTATTGCATCAATTGTTTTTATTGCTTGAATCGACATTATACTTTCTCCTTTATGAGTAATCTTGGAGCCACATTCAAACTTTGCATTTCTTGTAACAAAAGTTTGAAGGCATATGCAACAGATACAGATGAGACTTTAGCTTTATCACCGCAAACTCGGCATACATATTTTCTTTGTTTAACATCATGATATGCAACTAATCCACATCTTTCACAAACAAAAATGTCAGCTTTATCAGATTCATCAAGTAATCTATCTTTAAGAATCATTGATGCACCATATGCTATCAAACAATCTCTTTCCATTTCACCAAATCTCAAACCACCGCCCCTAGCTCTTCCTTCAGTTGGTTGTTTAGTTAACATCTGAACTTGTCCACGGGCTCTTGCATGAATCTTGTCTGCAACCATATGATGTAATTTTTGATAGTATACTACACCAATGAAAACTTCTACGGGAAATGATTTACCTGTTCTTCCATCATACATTGTTTCTTTACCAGAATATTTGAATCCAGCAGCATCCATTACGGGTTTGACTTCTTCCATTTTTTCTCCAACAAACGCAGAACCATCAAATTGGCTTCCTCTTAATGCAGCGGCTTTACCACAAATGGATTCCATGAACATTCCAACAGTCATTCTTGAAGGGAATGCATGTGGGTTAATCAACACATCTGGAGAAATGCCATCTGCAGTATAGGGTAAATCTTCAGCCTTTGCTAAAATTCCTAGTACACCCTTTTGCCCATGTCTTGATGCAAATTTGTCACCGATCTCAGGAATTCTCATATCTCTCACTCTAATCTTGTACATTTTTCCACCTTCGTTGGATTGTGTCATTACAACAGTATCAACAACACCAGTTTCAGATGGTCTTACTCCAATTGAAGTATCTCTTCTGTAAGGACCTGATGATTCAAATTCTCTATATTCTTCCATAAATCTTGGAGGACTAGTTTTTCCAATCAAGATATCTCCGCCATGAACTGGAGATTCAGATGCAACAACTCCGTCTTCTTCTAATAATCGATAAGCTTTTTCTCCTTTATATCCTCGGATATTATCCTCAGCATTTGGAATTTCAAAAGTATCACGCATTCCACCCGGATATTGTTTTGCCTCAGCATCATAAATTCTAAAGAAGAAAGTTCGTCCTAAACCTCTATCGACAGATGCTTTACTTAATACAATAGCATCTTCAATATTATAACCATCAAATGGCAATACTGCCACAACACAATTTTGGCCAGCTGGTCTGTCTTCTAATCCCAACAATTTCATTGCTTTTGTATTAACAATTGGTGTTTGTGGATATAACATCAAATGTTGTCTCACATAAGTACTGGTATTCATCATAGGGGTTGAAAATCCTAAACTTTGTTTTGCCATTGCGGATTCATATGTATTTCTTGGAGATTGATTGTGTTCTGGATATGGAATTATAGATGCTCCTGCGCCTAAAATTGCTGGTGGAAATACTTCAAGATGAGTATGTTTCTTTGCATCTTTTTCATCTAATGTGATATAACAATTTTCTTCTTCATTTGCGTCAATCATTTCCAATACTCCCATACGTAACAAATCAGTCCATGAAAGTAATTTCTTGGAAATTTTATCTAAAAGATCTTGTGTCAATAATGGTTTGTTATCTTTAATTATAATTAATGGACGTAGAACACGTCCTGCATTACAATTAACGTAAAGTCTTTTTGTTGAACCTTCAATTTCTGATTTATGAAATGAAATTCCGACATGAGGATGAATTTTAGAATTTCTTCTTAGTTCTCGAAGAGATTCTGCTAGTTGTGCACCATCTTTGTAATATCCAATCAATCTACCATCAACAAATATTCTAGCTCCGTCTTTTTTTACATCTTCTTTTGCATCAAAGAAATGAATTGTTCCAAGATCATAGAGTTTCTCAACAATTTCTTCTGATGGAACGTTTACAGAAATAATTCCAGAAAGTGCCAGATTCTTTACAAGACCACAATTAGAGCCCTCAGGTGTTTCACTTGGACATATTCTTCCAAAATGCGTAGCGTGTAAATCTCTTGCCTCAAAGTTTGGTTGAGTTCTACTAAGAGGGGATTGAATTCTTCTAAGATGACTAATAGTAGAAAGATAGTTTGTTCTATCAAGTAATTGAGTTACACCAACACGTCCTCGACCCCAGTTTCCTGTTGCAATAGCATTGTTTAATTTATCAGTGATAATTCCAGGACGAATTGCTGCAGCGACTGCATTGATGCCTCTTTTCTGACCAGATCTTTCTAATTGGTATTTCATATCTCGAACCAAATTTCTAAAAGCAGTTCTGAAAAGATCGGCTAACATTTGTCCTGCAAACTTAATTACTTTATTTCCATAATGATCTTTGTCATCAGGAGAAATCCAACCTAGTTTAAGCTCTAGTAATTTACATGCAGCTTCGCCTAGAAACTGAGCTTTTTCTTTTCTATTTTCAGGATGTTTACCCAAGTGTGGCAATAATCCCCAATCCAAAAGTGTCTCTGCGCGTTTTATTTGGAATTCTTCTAACATTCCAGGTGCTATTCTTTTACTGATGTAAACAATTGCGTCTTTGGCTGTAGGTACATCACCTGCTTTTTCAAATGAACCTTCTAATTCATTCTGAATTTCATCTACAAGTGAAACTGCTGCTGCAATCTCTCTATCAGACTCTAATCCAAGTGCTCTTGTTAGAGTAACGACTGGGATATCAACAGGAGAGCCAGGAATTCGTGCTACAATTAAACCATCATTTTTCATAACTAGTTCTAGTTTTGCACGATAACCTACAATAGAAGAATAAACTTTAGCTTTGAAAACGGTGTTTCCACCAACACTTTCTCTGTCAACAATTATTTTGTTGTATGAGAGATCTTCTAGTCCTACAATAACTCTTTCAGATCCATTTATGATAAAATAACCACCAGGATCATTTGGATCCTCTCCATGTTCAACGAGTTTTTGAGTTGAAAAATTATGTAAAATACAAGCATTTGATTTTGCCATTACTGGCACATCACCAATATGGACAAATCTAGATTCTAAGATTTTGCCATCCTCTACAACACTTGCCTCCATCATAACAGGAGCAGAGTAAGAAACATTTCTGAGTCTAGCTTCAGCTGGAGTAATATGAGTAATAGAACCATCAAGTTCCATCATTCTGGGTTGCTGAAGCTTGACTTTACCTAATTGAATTTTGTAAGGATATTCGGCATTTTCAATTTCAATTTGCCCTACTTCGTTGATAATACTTTGAAGACCCCGTTCTAGAAATTCATCAAATGAGATAAGATGTTGACGTGCAATACCTTCACGTTTTAATATATCTTGAATTACTGGCCAGCGTTTAACTGAAGGATCTGCCATCTAAACTTCCACCACGTATCTATAATAAAGACTCTCACCGGCAGTTGGACTTTTTCTTGTGATCTTTATCATATCACCTGGTTTAACACCTAGTCCCAATATTGCAGGATCGTTTACAAAAATTAATGGTAATTCAGTAGGTTTGCAATTATATTTTTTTAAAACTTCTTCAGCTTCTTGTTTTGAAATGATTTCGTGTTTTGGTACATAGATATGATCAGGCACAAGAACTTGATTTTTCTTA
>JACRND010000016.1 GCA_016234975.1 Nitrosarchaeum sp.
AATGATCACTACGTCTAATCAGAATAGTCCCTGGTCCATAAGAAAAATACCTCTTTTGGGGTTGGATGTATGGGAGCACGCTTATTATCTAAAATATCAAAATAAAAGATCTGACTATATTACAGCATGGTGGAATGTTGTGAATTGGGATTATGTTGAAAATCGATTTTCTGAATTATCTGACTGATATCTAAAATTCTTTAACATTTGTTTAGTTTTTTTAAAAAAGTTTGACAAATATTCGATATATTTGTAGGCTGACTTATCTTTCTTGATTATTATATTATCTTATGAGTGCCGCTGGTTTGTATCTTCTAAAAAAGCCAGGACTGGACGATGAAAAAATAAAGCAAGCGCTAGATATGTTGCTCATAGATAGAAAAAATGAGTTTCGTGAATTATCTGAGGTGCTTTTAAGAACCCCAAAATCCATGGATCTCCTGCCAAATTCTGAGCAATTCATATTAAATTTCTGTTTGGATGTAAATGAAGCATTTAAGACTTGGTCTGGACAAATGGATTTGTCCATAAATTCCCCACAAAAAGCATTAACAATTCTACGACAACTTTCACGAGACAAAACCACAATGAATCAATTGGCTCATTTTTTGAACATCTCATATACACTTGCAGATGAATTCAGAGAAATCTACAGACGGCTAAAATAATTCTCTTTTTTATATGACCTGAAACTAAATTCTACTCTTTTTGTTTTCACAATAACTTCATAATCCAAAAATTAATTTCTTACATGATTTACCAGTGCCTTATCTGCAATACGTACTGACTCTCCTGAAAAATTAGAAAGTCATCTACAAATTGAACATAAATGGGGTCAAAAAAGAGATATTTCTAAAATAACTAATGCATAATTATCATTTGTAATATTATGTGATGTGTAAAAATCGTAGGGGAAAAGATCTTTACGTGTATTTCTTGATGATTTGAGTTATCCTTGATTCTGAGAATTACCATACCGTTAATCTTAAGTTTGTAGGGGAATAAACATATTTAATGAAAGATGACTTGGCGACTTGTGAGAAATTCAATGAACATGTTTATGCTGTCTTTCATTTTTATTTCTAAACCATTTAGTTTATAGAAAATTAACAAGATCAAAATGTTTTACAATAAAAGAATCTTTGTGCAAAAACAATAATGTCAAAATACATCTAATTCAAAACAGATAAAATAAATCCATCTGTATCCCTTATAGTTCTATATTTAGACTCTTGATCTTTTGAATCACTCTATTATGATCTCCTTCACTATCCATTGATAAAATCAATAATCCGTCATCCAAAAAAAATGTAATCAACTTCACAAACTCTTTTGATGTTACAGTCCATTTTGTTTTTCCTAAATATTCATCAAACATTTCCTCCATACTTGCTTTTACTGATGCCAGATAATGTGCCATATTGCTCATTTCTTCATCAAATAGCGGTTCTGATTTTTCTCTTCTCACACAAGATATTATTTTACGGTTCTTAATTCGTCCAACAAATCGGATGGATTCATCTAGATCAAGAATTTTCCTGTAGTTTCCTTTTGAATCATATGCCGATAACAGCTCTGTGTAAATTTTGTCTAGGTGTTCTTCTATTTCTTTTCCCTTTACCATAGAGTTTGTTGATCATATAATCCAAATAATTGTTAGGAATACACTGCAATGCAAAAGATGGGCGTTTTTCTACATAATGTAGTGTTCATTAATGTTGCACTCTCATTTTCGGAAATTACTGAAAACTATTAATACGATCTGACTAATGCTTTTGATCAACAATGACAACTAAGTTACTTGCAAGTATTGCAGTTTTCGCATTGTTGGCAGGTGTCGTTAGCACCTCTATGATGCAATCTGTATATGCTGCAGATTATGGAATGAATGACAAAGCAAAAACCACTGCTGACCCCAAAGCAGCTGATGCAAAGAAAGCAGCTGATGCAAAGAAAGCAGCTGATGCAAAGAAAGCAGCTGATGCAAAGAAAGCAGCTGATGCAAAGAAAGCAGCTGATGCAAAGAAAGCAGCTGATGCAAAGAAAGCAACAGCTGTGCTGACAAATGCTATATCCCGAATACAGTCCAAATCAAAGTAGGTGGAACAGTAACTTGGAAGAATGTAGATACAGCTGCACACACTGTAACTAGTGGAAAAAATGCAGTCTATGATGGAATCTTTGACAGCAGCATGGTTATGGGCGGAAGTTCATTCAACTACAAATTCGACAAAACAGGAACTTATGATTACTTTTGCATGGTTCATCCTTGGATGACAGGTAAAGTGACAGTAAGTTAATCTGATTTTTTATTTTTTCTATATTATTTTAAGCATTTAGAAACAAATAGTCTAGAATTTGGAAAATAAAATAGTTATTTTACTTTGATTGTTCCAATCTTCACCAAGTATCCAACTCCTTTTAAGAAATCTATCTCAGATATCTTATCTTCTGACCACCATTTTGCATTACTTCTTACCCATGAAGGGATTTCAGATGATGTGGATTTGATAGTATCCGTTGTAGGAATGTGAATTATCTCCGCATTAATTAGATACTGGATTCCAGACATGAAATCCATATCTCCAATAGATCCATCTGCCCACCATCTGGCATTTTGCTTTATCCAATCTGGAACCATGTGTTGATTAGAATGTTCATGGTGCATGACATCTATAACGCTAAATGAAATTTCATTGCTGTATCCATTTAGGTAATCTGCTTTTAGATGATGCTGTCCTTTCTGAGTATCTTGATCTAGTTTGATTTGGATTGAAAATGTGCGTGAATCAAGAGATAATGTCTTGAGTTCTTTATGATCATCTGGAAATGTTTGAATGATTGACACATTATGTCCTCTTGAAAATGTCTCTCTGGTGATTACTCCTGTAATAGTTACAATGTCTGTCATGCCTTTTTTGACATAGTATTCTGGTCTGTCTACTGAAAAACTTTCAAAAGTTTTTGAGGTTAATTGAGATTCTGAGATTGACTTGAATCCATTTGGAGTATACATTGATTTGATTTTCTCTACATCTATTGGTTTTATTTTCATTAATTTTGAATTCTCATGTGAGAATACTGCCATGATAGACTCTGCATCTGCACCACCTTTTGCCCATGCTGCATTTACTTTTGGATCATCTGCTTGATAATGACCAAGCCCCAATGCATGACCAATTTCATGCGTTATGGTAGTTCGAAGTTTTTCTGATGTTAGCATATCTTCACCATAACATAGATTATAGTAAATATAATGTTCATCTCTGGTTTGACAAATTTTAACATCTCTGTAATAGATTTTAATTAAATTCATACCTGTATCATTGTAATTGGAATAAGTAACACCAAGTATTCTGTACCATTCATCTTGTTCTAGCGGAATTGAATTTAATTGAATGATGACATCACAGTCTTTTTGAAGATTATTTTCTACATCTTTAGCTGACAGTACTTTGTAATCCATTCTCCAGTTGTCTCTTGTCTCTCTTTTTTCATATTGTTGCAGTGCCGATTGCCAGTCTTGAACGGCAAGTCTTGTCGATTCTGATAGTCTATCAACACCCCACTGCTTTAGATATGGATCTTGTTGAAGTGTTGATTCATATGTGCAAACTAGAGGATTTTTTGAAAATTGCTTACCCAATATTTGATATGTGACATTATATCCAAAAGAATAATTTAGAAAATTTATGCTAAGAAAAAATCCGATAATCAAAAGTACAATTAAAAATCTCATTGAATTAATTAATTAATCAAGATGTATTAAGAATTCTTTAATCGTTTAAACAATTATGTTGGCTTATAAAATATTTTTTAATTGAATAAATTATTGACACTTCCAAAAACTCGCCTGTCAATAAATTGGTTTAAATCTATTATAAAGTCCATTTTTTTGATGGATTTCATGCTTGAAGAAGAATTAATGGATTTGATGACATTTTGTTTACAGAATCCTGAATCTTCTGAAATAACAGAAAAGAAGAAAAGAATTACGGCAATAGGACAAGAACTTTTTTTAGATGGTGGAATTGATGCTCTTGAGAATTTTTTCTTTTCGTTAAAAAACAGAATTATTCAAGAAATAGAAAAAGATCCATCCTCATTGCGTCCGCTATGGAATGGACTAACTACCGAATGGCATTACTAGTTACTCATTGAGAATTTCTAGCCTCTGCCAATTCTAAAAATAGCTGTACTGCATTTTGGACAGGTACCTTTTAGAGCTGGTTTGCCATTTTTCATGGTGTATGGTTTTGCGCCTTCGATGTCTCTTTTATCTCGGCACTTTACACAATATCCTATTGTCATAATAATACTAGGCACGTGGTTCTATTAGCGAGATCTTGTTAAACTTTTTTTACTATGAGGCAAACCTCTGATCTTAATTTCATACCCAAAAAACAATGTTTTGCATCTGACACATTTTGTGATTTTGTTATGTCTTCTAAAATATTTATGATGTACTTGTGTCATGCGTGATGGAAATAATTCATGTTAACTGGTTATTTTCAAAGTTATGTGTTCTGCTAATGGGTCAACTTGCCATGATTTTGTACTTGCCTCCACTTTTATGTCCCATACAAAAATCTCAGCTGTATATGCATCTGATATCTTCGGCGTCCATGATAATGCTGTTTTGAAAATTTGTCCTGGATCAAGTTTACCCTTTATCCACTGAAATGATACCACGACGTTATTTTGAGTTTTAACTTGAACAAGATAGTAAAAATCTTGAGGTTTGTCTTGATTATTTTTGACATCAGCAGAAATCTGAACCTGCTGATTTACATTAACATGATCTGATATTTTAGAGCCAAATGCATTTTCAAGTCGTGGGTTTGTAATGTCTACTCTGTCTAACTGTGTCATTGCATATGCTGGATCTATCAAAATCGTAAAAACTAACATAATTCCAAAAATACAACTAACTTGTTTTATCATAATTTTCTGGCAATTTTTTTGTTAATAAAGCGTTTCTACACTTTATCTTGATTCCTTTGGTCTAACTTTAGTTACAACTTTTTTGATAATTTGTTATATCTCTGAAATACTATGTTTGAAAAATTTTTAATTATTGATTAAATTTTGACTCTGTAGTAATCCCATCTTTCTGGGTCAAATTTTGTAACAAATTCTGCCTCTTCTTTGTCTACTCTAGCTTTTATTACATCTCTTAATGCAAAACTAGTCAAATATTTGTATTTTTTAGCGTGAGCCTGCATGATAAACATGTGACGCATTTCACTGCCTCCTTTTAGTCCCCAATACCCCATTTTTAATGCTAAAGGTTCTAGAAATATTGTATTGTTAAGACCATAATTCTCATCTCTTATTTCTGGTCTTAATCTATAATTTTCCAACGGACCACCTTTGGTAAATCCTATAATTTCACCCTTGCAGTCATTTAGTCTAAGTGTATTGAGAATTATGTTTTGATCTTTGACTGAATCTTCAAAATTATCTTTTGCAAACTGAAGAGGTTTTGGTAACTCTAAAAATATTGCGTATATTGCTTTGATGAATTCAGGGTCTCTACGTGTTTCTATTTTTTCAATGGTTGGAACTAGTTTCAAATTATCATATGTATAATTTGCTTGTATGGCAATCTCCTGTTGTCTGATATTCATAAATGACAATACTGTGTCATAAAAATTTTTTCTCATGTGTTTTGGCAATGATTTTAAAATGAATTGACACATTTCGGTTTCTTTGTTTAACAATTCTTCAAAATATGCTACAGAACTTCTCACAATAAGTGACGGTCTCCATGCTAATGCATGTGCATTCATTTTTGCCATTTCCATAGCCTTTGCAAAATTACCTATCGCATATCCACTAATTCTATCTACAACTGAAAGATACCATCCTAAATTTATAAAATGTGCTTGTGCTGCTTCATTATTTTTTGTAAGTTCTGAATTTTTAAAACATTCTTTGATCTGTTGTTCTGCATTCTCCTTAAGCTGACCGCTCCATGGATATGTTGTTCTAAGTATCAATACTTTGATTATTTCAAGATCCAATTTTGCAACATCCAAAAGATTTCTTAATCTTTTGTCCATCGAAATAAATTTCAAAACATTATCTTCATGTGGTTTGTCTACACTTTTTTGTGGATCAAAATCATGAAATAATGCAGACACATACAGATATTTCAAATCACTATTTGAAAATTTTTTTGAAGTGTTATTCAGATTTGCAGATAACAACGAAACATATGTAACTTCTAACTCGTGGTTGATGTTGTGGTATCCATAGTAATCACTTCCCAATCCCTGAGTCTCAAATAACTCAATAGTATAGTCTAACATCTCTGTGTAGCAATCTTCATCCATGCCGCTTTCTACAATTAGGCTCATGATCTCATTTCGCATAGCATGTGAATTTACAAATTCTTGCAATGAATATAGACTCTAATTGTTATTTTTAAAGATGCTCCATATTTATTGAAAATATCTTCTGATAATCCTACAATGTATGAAAATTTATGCTATTTTCATTAAAAAAATTCAACAGAACCCGATATTTTGAGAATAAAATTCTAAATCCCTATATTTATATAAAATTTAGAAACCCCATGTCCGGAAAATCTCATTACTCATCATTGCATGCTAGGATTACAAAATTAGATATTCCAATGAATGAACTAACTGCATATTTTCGTGGAAAATGCAGCAATTGCGGTCACCAAAGAATTGCACATGATGAGTTTGGGAAATGTGAAGGGGTTATGAACAAATTATTTAGTTCTGGTTGCGATAATTTTGATCCAGAATGATGATTTTAAACTCTTCAAATATATTGATTAAAAAATAAAGATACTGCATTCATAATAGATATGACAGAAGACATATGTGATTTTTGTAAAGGGTCAGGTTCGATCTCTACAAACCTTTGTGTGTATTGTAATGGGACAGGAGAATGGAATCAAGCTGCTCAAGCATATGTCAAAAACCATATTTGTCAATGTATTGTCTTTGATAGAAAATTTTGTCCTGTATGTAACAAAGCATGTCATCACAGCACTACATTAAATCCAAAACAAAAGATTGATCCTGGCTATGGAGGCATGTCCACACCAGAAATAACCATGATAGTATAAATCATAAAGCATAAGCCAATAAAAACTCAAATATTTCTCTAGTCGAAATAAATTCCCAACCCTTTTTTTTTTTTTTTCTCATGCGTAAAAAACTCTGTTTGAAAAGTTGAATCTTGTATAATTCTACGAAAGACTCAATAGAATTGTCATTTTTCTGGTTTTATTGTCTGTAGACTTGAATTTACTTGAATTCCTTATGAGTATTAATGAGAAACAAACTCTGGAGTATGTTCTGCATTTAGATGGTCGTAAATACCACCTATATGATGTTACTATTATGAATTCTCCAACATCTGTTAGTTCCCCTACTACCAGAGGCGGTGTATATTTCTCTGATACATTTGCATACAAAATAAAAGGGGTAATCAACGATCTGTCTGTTGTTCCGTCATTGTCAAAAACCATGTTGGGTCCAAATACTGAATTTAGTGAAATTAAAATTACAACGCAGATTCCTAATAATGATAAAAAAATGAATTTATCTATATTTACAAACTTGACAAACAGCGTACAAAGCTCATCTAAAATTGAATTAAATATGATTCTAGTAAAACTGAAATCTGATTAATCTCTGTTAAGATACATATCATACTTTTTACGTAATTCCTCATTTGATAATATCTCATACGCTTTGTTGATCTGAACCATTACCTCTTCTGATTTTTCATCTTTGTTCTTATCAGGATGTATTTTTTTTGCCAGATGCCTGTATTGTTTTTTTATTTCATCACGTGTTGCATCTTGTGGAATTTCTAATATTTTATAATAATCTGGCAATGAAAAATTTTGAGATGTAATTCTAAATTCGTTTTCTTCTTTTGAATTTTTTCTAGATCCTAATTCTTCATAATCATCTGACCAATCTGAATGGTATTTTTCATATGTTTTGTCATTTTTTGAATCAAATTCCGTAGAGTCATACGGTGTTTTTTTCCTTAGAATGATGTCTCTTGCAAGATACACAAAAAGACCTATGACCGCTATTGCGAAACTGGTAAATAGAATTACTTTTTGCCCATCTGTTACAATTAGATCCATCTGTAATTCTTTAGTGCTATCTGATTGCCCTGAAACACTTTGAATTATACTTATGAAAATTATACTTAATACGATAATGCTGAAATTTTTCATTTTGTTTATGTTAATCTAAAGTCTTCTTTAGCTGTATTTAGAACCACATGTGTAATTGTATTGTCTATATTTTGAATTGATGCTAATCCTTTTACAAATTCACTTAATTCGTTACGGGATTTGAATTTTGCAATGACTAGTGTGTCTGTATTTCCTGTAATATCGTAAACACCACACACGTTTTCCATTTTTGATAATTCTGTTTCGATATCAATAATTCTGTCTTTTTTTGCAATGATCTCAATTATTGCAGTAAGATTGTAACCTAATTTTTCATGATCTATTATTGTTGTATATCCTTTGATTATTTTCTCTTTTTCTAATTTTTTTATTCTTGATAACACTGTTACTGTTGACATTCCAAGCCTTAATGCAAGTTGTCTTGCCGATAATCTGGCA
>JACRND010000017.1 GCA_016234975.1 Nitrosarchaeum sp.
CTTTGTCTTTTTATTGGGAGTCCAATAATTTCATGATAAAATTTTAGGGATTTATCCAGATCTTTAACTGCCAAAATAACATTTCCAACCTTTTTGATATTCACAAGCACCCTACCCCAAAGTATGTTAAATTCTTTGTCATTGAACTTCCACCATAGTTTCAGTTCTTTCTACGCCGTTGATTTTTTGAATTTGATTAGTAACATCTTTGATTTTTCCTAGGTCTTCCACCTCGATAATAGCTACAGCATCAAATTGTCCACTTGTAGGAAATGAGTCGTAAACCGAATTTACCTTACGTAATCTTGCAGCAATTAATTTTTTAGGAGATTTTACCAATACAATTGCTCTTACCATCCCATGTTTACCTCAACTTCAATTAATGTCTCAGTGGTTACAATTTCTCTGATTTTTTTAAAATCTATTACGGTATTGTTGATTTCATCAATATTACCATGTAATACTGCAGTAATGTCTGCACGGCCAGTAACTATCATTACATCTTTTACTATTTTACGTTTTTTCTTGAGAATTTCAACTACCACATCTACCTTACCTGGTTTTACAGTAATCAGACACAGTGCTTTCATATTTAGTATATCATGTCGGATCGAATAAAGATTGCTTTAGTCATATGCATCTTGAGATCTAGACTCTTCAAGATATGCTCTTCTTTCTTCGTTTACTTTTTCTTGATCAATGACGATGTCATCATCTACTATCACAATACCCATATCATCACTTTGCTCTTCTTTTAATTTTTTAGCAGTTGATTTTGCTGCTTTTGCCTTTGGTGTGGCTGCTTTTGCCTTTGGTGTGGCTGCTTTTGCCTTTGGTGTAGTTTTCTTTACTGTTTTTTTTTCAGCCATTAATGTCGAAAAACAAGAGGTTACCCTGTTTTTAAATATTATGCAGAATAATACTTTTCAAAAATTTAGAATACAGACGTCTGTTTTGATAAATTAGACATGTTAAATCAAAGATCGGATTATGCTGGATGTGGGATTTTTAAAACTACGGTAGTTTCAATTGCTGTGTTAGGAATAATTTCATTCATCTTAGTTTCATACAAATTATTCAATATTTACAAAACAGAATCAACACCGAGGGAGTTTTTACAACCTAGATTGTCATTAAACTTGTATAATTTATAAAATAAAAGATGCCAGCGGGGGGATTTGAACGCCCGTCGGCCCGGTCTTCAGCCGAGTGCTCTCCCAGGCTGAGCTACGCTGGCACAACAAATTTGCTTTGAGTTGAGGAATTAAAAGTTGTCTTTATTGTACCGCATAGCAAAATTAGATATGATTGTGAATCAACACATTTAGAGGCAAATAAGGTCATTTAGAAATCCAAAAACAGTGTTGAATAAAATTCAATAAAAGGAAAATTTAATCAGACATAATTCAATCGATTTATTGCCGACTATTGTATTTGCATTTCATTTTTTCTTGTTATTTAATAAATGATTTTTTCCTTTGTTTTTCAACATAATTTTTACCTCATTATCCTCACTCAAATATCTGAGTGATGATAATGATTTTGAATTGAACATTTTAGTCATACAAGTAACTATATCGAGATAAAATATGCATGATAAAATCGATATTTGTTTGAGTCATTTGAATTAATGCGTTGGAGAATAAATTAATAACATAAGACAATAAACTAACATCTTTTCAGGCTTTCCAAATCGTATCATTTTTTCCACTTCTTTTATTTATCACACGGCCTAAAACAAAAAAAAGATCAGATAAACGATTAACATATTTGATACAGTTACGGTTTATTTTTTCTTGATCACTTAACAATACTATACATGTCTCAGCTCTTCGTATGATTGTTCTAACATGATGTAGTTCGGATGCCACGATGTTACCTCCAGGCAAAATAAAATTAGTTAGAGGAGACAATTCTCCTTCATATTTATCGATATTTTTTTCTAAATTATATATCATATCGGGTGTAACTCTATTTTGTTTATCTTCCAAGTTTGGATTTGAAAGATCAGCTCCCACTATAAACAACTCATTTTGGATTAAATTTAACAACATAGCAATATCCTGATCTAATTCATATGACAACACGATTCCCAACACTGCGTTTGATTCATCAATTGTGCCATAAGCAATTATTCTTGGATGTGATTTTAACACCCTAGAATTACCTTGCAATCCAGTAGTTCCATCATCCCCTGTTTTTGTGTAAATTTTCAATACTATATGAAGAATATTTTAAACTATTATGTTGTTCGAATTATTTATTACCAATTACTTACAAATACAATTATTGTCTAAAGACATTTCTCTACATTGCAATTCAAGATATGAAAATTCCAATTTGATCAATCAGATGTATATTGACTGTTATGTTTTGGGTTTAAAATATAATGTGCAAAAAATCTTACGAATTTGATTCTGGATTTTTTTAATACATCTGCAAATCTGAAAAAGATTCCTCGTCAAGGTTGGATTGACAAATTATCCATAGATAATCCAGAATCTGTTGCAGATCATACATTTTCTATGGCTATGATGGGAATGATCTTTTCAGATCTAGAAAATTATGATACTGAAAAAATTTTAAAAATGATTCTCTTGCATGATTTAGCTGAGTCCATAACAGGAGACATCACTCCAGAAC
>JACRND010000035.1 GCA_016234975.1 Nitrosarchaeum sp.
CAAGTTTTGATTCTTTTGGCATCAAATCTCTGAATCCCTCGTTTCTATTATTGCATCCTAATTTCACCATATCCTCAACTGCATCTGATGCGTCTTTGATATCTTTTAGATCATACGTCTTTGATACTGGTAAATCTTTGGGATGAAAATCCATTCTTTTTTTAGTAATTCCCTTTACTAATATTTTTTCAAAAAATCGATTTTTGCGATCAAAGCATGTTAATTTTGTTAACTGGTAAGTCAAATCATGATTATATTCACAACTTAACCGACCAATTCGTCTTTACACAATCGTTGACAACTCTGGAAAAATTAATAATTAAACTAAGACAAAAGAAACAAGAAGCAGCTAATCTTAGGAGAAAAGCTGAAAGACAGCTTCAACAAGTAAGATCCGTTGAAAGAAGATCTTCATCTGGTTTGAATTCAATAGATCGAAAAATTGAATCTGAAAAAGAGGATGCAACTGACGTCTCTGGAATTCTTAATCAAAAAACTTCTCAATTGGAAAGTATTGAGAGATTGGTTGCCACAGCTCACGAGCATCTAAACCGTGAAAAAGAGGCACTTAGTGAAGCAGAATCAGAAGTAGAATTTGCTAAAACCCCTGAAGAAGAGCAGTATGCTAAATCACGATTAAGTACAATTCATGACCGTATCCAGGAATTGGAATTTGAGATAAAAAACAGGGAAAAAACGGCAAAAAAGATTGCTGAAGATGTTGCCAAATATAATGAAATTAAATCAAAAATTAGCACAAAAATCCAAAAACAATCCAAATCAAAGCCATCCTTACGTGAAGCAATGAGTACAAGTCATAAAGCAGCTGAAAAATTTGCCAAAGAACTAGAACAAAAAACTAGAGCCGAAGAATCTGCTGCAAAAGCACTTGAGAAAGTGACTTCTGATCTTCAAGCACTACTTGCCAAAAAACGTCAGTCATCACAAAAACGCAAATCTGTAAAATCAAAGGCTCCTTCAAAAAAGGCAACAAAGAAAAAATCAAAGGCTCCTTCAAAAAAGGCAAAAGAAATCTAGAAAATAGTCTCACTCTGTTTTTTACAACTAAATTTCATTACTGTAAAAAATATTTATTTTATCGTTAGTGTTAAAGTAGGGTTTATTTTTATTATTTTGATTGAAATGAAAAAACGTGGTCCTATAATTGGGATATTCGGACTGGCGCTGGTTGTTAGTTCTATTTCAGTTGTGTTCTCTATTTTCCCTACAGACATTACTAATGGTAATGATCTTTACATTCCTTCTGCGTTTGAAGGAATGTTTAGCCAGGTTTCTGATAATTTACAAATTCTGCCTGGTGAATCTGGTTATTTTTCATATAGTACAAAATCATCTAATGTTCCTCTATTATGGGGTGTGCAGATAATTGATTATCATGATGGTGACAAACTCTCCATATCAATTTCTAATATTTATGGGGATAACTATGGTGTCTTTTCTCAAGATAACCCAATTATCTTTGAGACGTTAGAAATTCACCAATCTGATACACTAAACTTTGAGATTCAAAATCATGGTTCTAGAATAATTAATGTGGTTGTAATGCTCTCCGAAGATCCTGATAATTCCAACGCTCTTTCTAATCCTAATTCATCTTTTATGAATAAGATTTTGCCTCTGGCAATATCTGGCATTTTGTTAATTCTTGGAATTGTAATATTGTTGATAGGTGCGATCCTATCTTTAGTTGACTGGAAAAATACTCAAAACAATAAACAAAAATTCTAAGATACTATTTTTATCTATTTCTTTCGTATTATGATCTATTTTGATATGAAATTATTTTCGAATCTCTAACTTTGTTCAATCACATGTAATTTGAAATTTTATATAAAAAGTAAAAAATAAATTTAAAAATTTAATTTATTGAGGATTAATTTCCATTTTGCCGAACTTACCTTTTGTTAAGGAAACATCACCTTTGAATTCATTGGTGTATCCATTTGTAATTACTACTACATCTCCAACGTTTACTGCTTTAATGTCATCTCCCCATAAGGTTAGTTTGATGTCGTCTGATCCATCGGATATTACTGCATCACAAACATCAACTGTGCCACCTGTTTTGAGATTAACTGTTCTTGGCTCTCATTTCCTTTTTACTTCGGCTTTTAGATTAATTCCACTTCGCATTTTTTTTACTTGTGCAACTGATTGAAATTCTACCATCTATTTTGCCTCCAGTTTGGACAATTATAAGCTTTTTTAAAACAACCTTACACATGTAATTAAAACTGCATTATTTCATTTATTCGATGGTTCATGATCTTAACGTATCTTTCAATGGTTCAATTACAGATCTAGCAATAATTCCTTGAGTAAGACATGATTTTTAAGAAAAAAGTATCGTAAATTCGACATACAATCCCGATCATACTGGACTATATCTTTTACACCGTTTAATCAAATGACTGTTGTATCCTATTATTACCATTTATTACCATCTATTGCCATTAGTATATATAGCCACATATGAACATAGAACCATGAATACACAAATCGCACAAACAAATCAATCCGGAAATGTATATTCAATGTACAAGCAAAATGTTCAAAAATATTTTGAAGGTGTTACAAAAAACGTACCACAGTATTTCCAATCTATGATACATCTGCAAGAAGAATGTGTCAAAGCTTGTGAAAAAACAATCGATGCTTCAATCTCCATGCAACAAGAATTTGCAAAAAAGAATGGTGTTTCAACTGAAATCCCAGATGCAATAAAAACTACATTTGTAGATATCAACAAGCAAGTTGTTCAAGCAAATACTGTTCAAAATCAAATTGTTAAAACAACAATTGATGCAACCGTACAAAATATCAAAACATTCAACGATAACGTAAATGCATTTGCTGATTTGAATAAAAACATTGTCCAGTCTTGGATAAACCCATTCACACAAGTAAAAAACTAGTGTGATTGTTTTTCTTTTTTATTTTAGTTCTAAAGATTTCTTGAAAAACTGCATTTTTTACTCTAACCAATAAACACTTAATAAAAAAATGGATAAAATAGATGAGTATTCTACACTTTGATTTATTATTATTTATGTCCTAAATACTGGTTTTTATGTCAACTCCCAAAAATGTTTTTTGTACCTGCATTCCACACAACTAGAATGTGGACTTTTAAAAACAAATAACAACTATTTTAGAAATTCTCTAATTCTACGATCATTTACTGAATCAATCCCAATAGTAATCGAAAAATATCAGTCCATATCCAGTCTCATTGCAGAGGTATCGAAGCCCGGTCAACCGAGAAGGACTCAAGATCCTCAAAATAGGAAATCCTTTCTCTCAGGAGTTCGTGGGTTCAAATCCCACCCTCTGCACTAAATTTACTTCACTAAATCTCGAGAATATTTCAAATAATTTTGAAAATTAGATGGTGATAGGTTTTACTTTGGTGATGGAATGTTTTGAAATCTCTTTATGTATGTCTGCAATGTTTTCATCCTTAAATGTAAGATTACATCTAAAGCACTTCCAGCTAACTTCAGACATATGTAAGGTAATGCATAATTTCCTTATAAGTATATTGCATGATTGTTCCAATTTCTTCCAATTTCTGATCAATGTTCTAAAATTTATGCAATTTCTAGATAAATTACGATCATTTGACAGTATTTTCATGAATAAATGCTAATCCAAGGGTTTAGAAATAAAAAAATCTAGCTCAAGAGAGGATATGGAAGATATTCTTGATATATTTGATGGATTTTCATATCTTGGACCTCTAATTGTTTTGTTTTTGGTAAACATCTCGCCAATTCTAATGCCGCCAAATTGGTTAATTCTTTCATCGTTTTATGCATTAGACGATTCTATGAATAT
>JACRND010000036.1 GCA_016234975.1 Nitrosarchaeum sp.
ATTCTTCAATTTCTTTTTGGGACAACTATTAAGTTATAACATCTTTTGCAGACATTATTAATGTTGAGTGAAAAAGGCAAGTATGCATCAGCTACAGAAAATAGAAGATTTGTTTGGGCTGAAATTGTGTGGCCTTTGATTTTAGAAATTAATGATGTAGCATTCTCACTAAAACAATATCAAAAAAAACGCGACCAAGTATGTGAAAAAAAGAATGTAAAAATAACAATCACATCACGTGGATTAGTATCCTTGATGCAAGAAGGAATCTTGTTAAAAGAAGAGGACATTTACTCAATTCATTTCAGATTGATTCCATACATGAGATTAAAAGCGAATTGTGATTATGCAACAGCTATTCATGAAGTTAAGTTCAAGTGATTTCAGCTAATGATTATATTCTAAAACATCAAATTTGTTTCGGTAGCCCGATAGTCTAGCGGTCAAATAAAAAAATTTTAGATCAAGGATTCTGCCCTCTGGATCTCAAGAGTGGATAGGCGGAGACGGCAGTTCGAATCTGCCTCGGGCTACTGGAAAAATTACTATCTAGATGCTTGTGCTATTCTTTCTAATTCGTGCTTTTTCTTTACAGATGGGGCATTTGGATCATTAGAAGCTGCCAAAATCAGTTGCTCTGCCATATGCTCCTCAATTGGTTTAGGATTAGAATATGTTGCATCTCTTATAGAATCTGCAATGAATTTCAATGCCATGTCTACTCTTCGAATTGGAGCAACATCTACAGATACATGATATACAGTGCCACCGTATACGATTCTTGTTGTATCTTCATTTGGTGCAGAAAATTCAATTGCTCTAACTAGAATCTCTACTGGATTTTTACCAGTCTTTAATGCAATAATATCAAATGCTACTTTTACAGTGTTGAGTACTTTAGTTTTTTTACCAGTCATTCTTCCAGTGTTTTTTGCATACTTTTTACCAAAATGCATGACTTTGTTGCATAATCTTTCAACTATGTTTACATCTGCTTTGTTGAATCTTTTTAATGCTGAACGACCAAATGTATATGGCAAAATTTGTTTTCTTAATGAAATTGCTGTTTTTAATCCAGGATCTTTGATTTCAATATCAGACATATCCCATTTTCTAAATAATAATAGATTCTTTGTTTCTGCCAATTTTATCTCCTTGGTTTTTCTTTCTTTCCAGTTACTAGCTCGTTAAGCGATGTACCATTTACTTTGAAAACTTTGAATCTAACTCCAGGAATATCTCCCATCGCACCGCCTTGTGTTGCACCCATTCCTTGAATATGTACTTCATCGTGTTCATCAATGAAATTCATTGCACCATCTCGTGGCAAGAATGCTGTAACAGTTTTACCATTTTTAATTAATTGAACTCTAACACATTTTCTAACAGCTGAGTTGGGTTGTTTTGCTGCAATGCCTACTTTTTCTAAAACGATTCCTCTTCCTTGAGGTGCGCCTCCAAGAGGATCTGCCTTTTTATCAATACCAAGTTTTCTTCTCTTGTAAGTAGAGATTGCCCATCGTTGTCTTTTTCTTTTTGCAACCAAAACTCTACCAGCAAATAAGCCAAGGGGTGATTTTGTCATATATTACATCTCCAATGTTGCTTTTTCAGGACTGTTAATTAGTACACTCGTAATATCAAAATATCGTTTTGCAAGCAATCTTGCTTTCTCAGCATTTCTACCCTCTCGTCCCACAACAATACCTTTCTTTCTTGGGTCTACCATAACTATTGCCTGTTTAGAACCATCTGATCGCGTATTTATTTTTACTTCAGAAACTAGTTTAGAGTTAAGTAGATTCGTCAAAAATTTGGCTGGATCCTCATCAAATTCGACTAGTTCAACATTTTTCTTTACAATGTTCTGTAATGATTTGATATGAATTCCACCTTTTCCAATAGCTAATCCCATTTTACCAGTATTTACTACAAAAATTACACGATCTTGTTTTTCATCTTCAACACAATCACGTGCAGTTGCACCTGTAACATTTTGAAACAAAGACATCATACGCATTTGATCAGTTGTAAGTTTAATTGATTGTGTCATCAGAATTCCTTTTTATCTCCGAGCAAAATGCGTCTCATTTAAACTTTCATTTGATGTAATGTAATTATTCATTTTTTTCCTCAGTTTCTGTATCCTTGAGAATTGATTTGATGTTTGCATCACTTAGAGATGTAAATGAAATTGTTGAAATTCGGAATTGTAAGCCGCATAATCTTCCTAATGCAACAGATGTTCCTTGAAAGTTGACTAACGGTATCTTTTCTTTTTTTGCATCTGATTCAATTTTTGCAAACATTTCTTTTTCTACAGATTGAGACAAGACAATTAGCTTGGAATTTTTCATAGAGTTCAATACTTGTTTGGTGCCCATCGTAATTTTATCTTCTTTAAGTGCATCCTTCAATATTTTTTCCAGTATCTTACTCATGTGTTATCCTTATTGACGATCGTCTTTACAGGGCTTTATAGGTTTATTGAAATTTTACCTATAAAAAAAGTCAAAAATACACTTAATTTTGAAATCCAAAGAGAGAACTTAATGATGAAAATGCCAAAGATAATTCTTCAAAAAAATTAAAAGGTTTTTTTGTTTGAGGTTTTGAACTATTTCCAATTTGAGGTATTTTTTCAGAGAGAATTTCTTTAGATAAGAACTTGTGTTCTACAGGCATAGTTTTGTTTTCTGGGAGTAATTCAGATAAAACCAATTTGAGATTTTTTCTTGCGGTATCATAATTAGGATTTTTTTTAATAGCTTCAGCATAAAGAGAAATAGATTCGTCATATTTTCCCATATTTGCAAGTGCATTTGCCTTATTGTTAATTGCAGGAATGAAATCAGAGTCAATCTCAAGAGCCTGATCGTAATAGAAAATAGATTCTGAAAAATATCCTAGTTTTCCAAGAGCCGAACCTTTGTTGGTCATAATCTCAACATTATTTGGATCTTTAATTAACGAATCATCAAAAAAGATCAAAGATTGATCGAATTTACAAAGTCTGTATAGTGCAGGACCCATACCATCATAGTAAGAAATAGTATCAACAAATTTACTTTGATCACATTCTAAATTGATTTGATTGAGCAGTTTACCTAGATCTATATCTTCAACAGAAAGATTATCATATTTTTTAATTTGAGTTTTATCATCTGTTGGTTTTGTGTTTTGTTCATTTATGATTTCAGAGGATTTAATATTAGAATTATTTTTTTCTGCTGCAGTTTTTGATTCATCGTTGTTTTTAATTATCGATTTGTTTTTAGGTTCTACTTCAGTATTTGATTCTTTGTAAAAATCAAAGTTAGTTATTTTTTCAGTTTCTCCATAATGTGCTTTTATTGAATAAGTTCCGCTGGTTTTAAAATTAATATCAGATTTTACAAGAAAATTTGCAGAAAATTCCAGATTAGAATTAATTTGTCCAAAGTAAAATCCTGTTGGAGTGCCAAACGGATCATAAACACCGATTAACACATTAGGATAATCAATGTTGGAAACAACACCGGTAATTATGACATAATCATTATCATAATAATAATTCTTGTCAGTTATTAAAGAAATAATTTCAGGTTTTATTGATTCTGAAATAATAATTTCTGACTCAGAAATATTGTCAGTGATAGTAAAAAATTCATTCTGAGTCATTTTACCATAATTTAGTTTTA
>JACRND010000041.1 GCA_016234975.1 Nitrosarchaeum sp.
AAAAATAAACGTCGTCTGCACATTCAGAAAACAAGTATCTAGTTTTTGTATGTTTTGCTGATCAGACTCAAAAATGACTAGATCTATGATTCCTATTTTAGATCTTACATTCGTATGAAATTTTTTATTTTTTTTAACGTGTGTTTGGACTTTTTAACAAGTATTTTTTATTTCTCATCTCATAACTGTACACTGAGCACATCTAGGTAGTGGTCTTTGCCTGAAATAGAGTTCCCCCCAATCCGTTGAAAATAACAGACCACTATTCTTTGACGAATTGTCATAGTTTGTCGCTAAATCTAGATCTGAATGCATCAACCCTGCTCTGAGTTTTGTATTCCTCTGGATGTGAGTCTTTTCGTGAGCGTTCTTCCAGATTATGTTTGTGTTCTTCTCTAGCGTGATGTAATCTGTCCTTTTCATGGATGAATTCTCTTTTGCAGTACTGACATGTTACGATAGTTTTATGATGTTTGTGTCTGACGTGCTTTACCAAGTCCTCATGGTTGTCAAATTTTGCTTCACATTGTATGCAGTCATTTTTCTTATTATGGAAAAATCTCATATTCCATCTTCCAGGCATGTATATTTAAACTCGATATGTTTTATCAATTTTGAAACTTTGTTGAATTGTTTATTGGTTTTATGTAAAATGATTTTGTATGTGCACTCAAAGTTTACATCGTTATTTGATAATATTGTAATTTTCTGAAATTATATCATGATGGTAAAACCTGAACTCTGTAGCCACGAATATGTTCCTAATGGAACATTATCGTGTCGAAAATGTGGTAAAGTTCGTTACTAACTGAATTTTAAAAACAAAATGAATTGATTTACTCTCAAATGAATTTGATGTCTACTTGTCTCTTTGATAATGCCCATTCTATTCTCTGATGTCTACTTTTTTTGAATTTTTGTGATTTTTTTTGTATCTTTTATTGAAGACAATACTTCTCCAATCAATCTTGAAGCCAAGTGCGATGTAAAATCTTGTATGTCAAATGGTGGACATATTTCCATGATATCCATTCCAATAATTCCATGTTTGGCTATTTCATTGACCATTGCAAGTGATTCTGTACTTGATAATCCAAATGGTACTGGAACAGAAACACCTGGGGCAAATGCAGGATCCAAACAATCCATGTCAAAAGACAGGTATGTCTTTGAGCCTACTATTTTTAATATTTCATTAATTGTGTTTTTAATTCCGTTGTACTGTACATCTTGTGGGGATATTACTTTGATTCCATGTGTTTGAATATTTACAATCTCTTCTTGCTCTGGACTTCTAATCCCTACCAAAACGCTGGATTTTTTATCAATATATGGTAAAATGTCGTATAATACAGAACCGTAAAAATCATGAGTCGAACTAAGAAAGTCTGGATGGGCATCAAAATAAACAAGTGAAATTGGTCTTTTATGTTCTGCAAATGATTTTATCAACGGTGTAGTCAGCGAATGATCTCCTCCGACAGTTATTGGAATTTTAGAATCTTTGGCAAATTTGGCAAAAATCTTTGTAATGTCTTTTCTTGCAATGTTTCCATAATCAAAAATCTTTGCATTGTTTTTACCTGAGTTAGTGTATGCAATTGATCTTATCTTGTTTTCAACATAGACATCTCTTTTATTGGACGCATCTCTTACCGCATTTGGTGCAAGTGCTGTTCCTTTCCTAATTGAGTGTGAATGTGATTGATCTGGAATTCCTACTATGACAATATCTGATTCTTCATAACTGTTGGAGTTTGCCCAGCATATTGTTTTGTCTCCCCGAGCCATTTTTGATTTGGGCTATTTTATTGACAGATAAAACTATTTTGGTTATTTTCAGATCTACTTTTTGACTGTTTGTCTTTTGAGGCTTTTTGTAAATGCCGTAATATCTAACTCTAGTTTGTTATGGGGTGTCTTTTCAATTAGTTTCAAAAATGCACTTCCTACAATTACCGCATCAGCCCCAGCATTGATGTATTTTTTGACATCATTGGGAGTTGAAACGCCAAATCCTACTCCGACCGGAATCTTTCCTTTGGTGATTTTTTTGACCTCTTTGATTGCCTTTATGGTGTAATTTTGGATTCCTGTTTTCACTCCAGTAGTACCATACACTGCAACTAAATACAAAAATCCTGAAGATGATTTTGCGATTCTTTCTATTCTTGATTTTGTTGTATTTGGAGATACCAAAAATATTGTGTCTGCCCTGTTTTTGGCAGATGCCAGATATTCTTTTGATTCTTCAATTGACATATCTGGTAGAATAAATCCATCAATTCCTGCCTTTTTAGATTCGGCAATAAATTTTGGATATCCTTTGTGATATAAAATATTGGTATATGTCATTAGAACTAGTGGTATATCTGTCTCTTTTCTGATCTTTTTTACAATATTGAAAAATCTGTTAATTTTGATTCCGTTATCTAATGATATCATACTGGCATTTTGAATTACGGGTCCATCTGCCAGAGGATCTGAAAATGGAAATCCTAACTCTATTATGTCTGTCCCACCTTTGATTAACCCTCTTATTGCAGTCATCGTTGTTTTCTCATTTGGGTATCCAACCATTATGTATGCGATTAGTGCCTTTTCTTTTTTAGCAACTAGTTCTGCAAATTTTTCTTTAATTCTTGACATGTTTACCTAGATACCTTTGTACTTCCTCCACATCTTTGTCTCCTCTTCCTGAAAGTGTAACTATAATTGATTCAGATTTTTTGCTCTTTTTTGCAACCTTCATTGCTTCAGCTATTGCATGGGCTGATTCCAGAGCTGGAATGATTCCTTCAGTTCTAGTCAACATCAAAAATGCATGCTGAAATACTGTGCGTTTCTGTAATTTGTCCTTCCTCATCTTGTAATAAGTATGTCATCATTCCGTGAAGCACACCTTTACTGCCAGCTGACAATGTAGCAGAATGATATTTTGATTTTAATCCTTTACCTGCAGCCTCTACTCCGATGATTTCTGCATTTGTATCAACTAGTGGATAAAATGTTCCGATTGCATTTGATCCTCCACCAACACATGCAATTACAATATCTGGTGTTTTATTTGATATTTTTTTCATCTGTACTTTAATTTCTTCTCCTATCACACTTTGAAAGTCTCTTACCATTACAGGATATGGGTGAGGTCCTACTGCAGAACCTAACAAATAGTATGTAGATTCAACATTTGTAATCCAATCTCTGATTGCTTCATTAATTGCATCTTTGAGAGTTTTAGAACCTGATTTTACTGGGTGAACTTTAGAACCAAGCATATTCATTCTGTAGACGTTTAACTTTTGTCGTATGGTGTCTTTGTAGCCCATGTATACTTCTGACTTCATTCCCAAAACAGCACACGCCATTGCCGTAGCTACCCCATGTTGACCTGCACCTGTTTCAGCGATAATTCTTTTCTTGTTCATTTTTTTTGCAAGTAATGCTTGACCTAACGTGTTGTTTATTTTATGAGCACCTCCGTGTAAGAGATCTTCTCTTTTTAGATATATTTTAGCACCACCGCATTTTTCTGATAAATTTTTTGCATAGTATAATGGGGTCGGTCTCCCTGCATATTGTTTCAGGTAATAATCCAGTTCTTTTTTGAAATCTTTGTTGTCTTTGAATTTGAGATAATTTTCTTCTAATTCCTCAATTGCCGGGACTAGTGTCTCTGGAATGTATTTACCACCGAATTCTCCAAATTTACCATCTTTAGGATATTTCAATACGCATTCACCAATTTTCTGACATGTTCTTGAATATTATCGCTTTTCATTATGCTTGATCCTATTAGAAATGCATCTGCTCCACATTTTTTTAGATATTGAATGTCCTCAGGTGTCTCGATTCCACTCTCTGACAGTATGGGCCTTGTTTTTTTATGCCCTTCAAGAACTCTTCCTGTAGTTTTAAGATCGATCTCTAATGTATCCAAGTTTCTATTGTTAATTCCAATTAGATCTGATTCTGTTTTTAGTGCATTTTGAAATTCTTGTTTTGTGTGTACCTCTAGCAGAATTTTTAGTCCTTTTTTGTGACCGTATTTTATGAATTCATCTATATCTCTGAGAAATCCTTGATCAAATAACGACTGAATGACCAATATGTAATCTGCACCTATTTTTTCTGCAGTGTCAATCTGTACAGTGTCAATCATAATATCTTTCATCAATAATGGGACATCCACTGCTTGTCTTATCTGTATGAAATATTCAGGTGACCCATTAAACATGTGAGGTTGGGTAAGAACGGATAGCGCTTTGGCGCCTCCTGAAATCATTTGTTTTGCAATATTGACCGGGTCAGATAATGTTCTGATCTTACCCAAAGACGGAGATGAAAACTTTACCTCCGTAAGCAGCGTGGCATGTTTGTTTGTTTTTATTATCTGTAAAAAATCATCACTTGATTTTTTTAATTTTACATCCACATCATACACTCCTTCATCAATTGCAGTTTGTGAATTATTTACTAATTTTCTTAGAATGTTTTCGACCATCATGCTATCTCCTTTAATTTCGAAATATCTCCAGTATCTGCAACAAACCTTTCTAATAGTTTGAATGCTTTTCCGTCTTTAATTGTGTTTAATGCCAATTCAACCCCCTCTTCAAAATTATTTACAATGTTTGCAACAATTAATCCACCAGCTGCATTAAGCGCAGTTGTTTCTATCATGGCTTGATTTGCAGTATTGTTTAATACTCCAACAAATCCCTTTATTGCCTCTTCTTTTGTTTTAATTTGAATATCTTTTAATGTTGACTTGTGCAGCCCAACTACTTGAGGATCAATTGAATTCATCAATACTCTGTCGTTTCTTAAAACACATACTCTGTGTGTTGAACTAGTTGGAAATTCATCCGTGCCGTCATCTGAGCGGACTGTCATGACATTTTCTGCCCCTTTTCTTTTTAGAATTAATGGTAATCTGTCTAAATATTCAACAGAAAAAACACCAATCATCTGATTTTTAACACCTGCTGGATTTGATATTGGACCTAAGAGATTAAATGCTGATCTTTTTCCTAATTGCTTTCTTGCATTTGACATATGCCTCATTGCAGGATGAAATTTTTGTGCAAACATAAAACATATGTTGTGTTTTTCAAGTATGTCTGCAATTTTATCCGGCTCTGAATTTAGATCATACCCAAAATACTCAAAAACATCTGCACTTCGAGAAACGACCGCACTTGAACGATTTCCATGTTTTGCTACAATACCTCCTGCGGCTGTGACTACAAATGACGCAGCAGTGGATATGTTGAATGTTTGAAGATTATCTCCCCCAGTACCACACATGTCTATGACCCGTCCCTTGTTCTTAGGCTCTACTTTGAGGGCAAATTCCTGCATTTTATCAAGCATTCCGAGCAACTCATCGTCTGTTTCGCCTTTTTCTGTCAGGCTTGATAGAAAATCTAAATTTTCTTTGTCATTTGTTTTACCTGATAAAATCTCTGTCATCATGTAATTCATCTGATCATATGTAAGATCTGTTTTTTGTTGAAGTTTCGAAATCAAGTCTGAAATCATTTTTTATTTTTCACCTGTTTTATGAAATTTGAGAAGATCTTTTTCCCATCTTCTGTCATGATTGATTCAGGATGAAATTGTACTCCTTGTATTAGATACTCTTTATGTCTTATTGCCATGACTTCTCCATCATCAGCTGCAGTAGCTGTCACTTCCAATATGTCTGGAATTATTGTTTTGTCTCCAACTAGAGAATGATATCTTGTTGCTCTAAATGGATTCTTGACATCTTTGAATAATTCAGTGTTGGTGTGCTCAACTGGACTGGTCTTGCCATGTCTAACACAACCTGCATTTGTAACTTTGCCACCAAATGCCTGAATTATTCCTTGATGTCCAAGACACACTCCTAATATCGGAGTGGTAGGTCCCATGTCTTTGATTACATCGCTACATACCCCAAAATATTTTCTGTCTGCGGGAGTTCCTGGACCTGGTGATATGATTATTGCATCATAGTTGTTTCGTTTTATTTGTTCTAGTGTTATTTTGTCATTTCTTATGACATCGCAATCTACTCCTAGCTCACCCAAGTACTGTGCAATATTATATACAAACGAATCATAATTATCTATAATTAGAAATTTCATTTTGATGCTTCCTTTAGTGCTTGAAGCATTGCACTAGCTTTGTGTTCTGTTTCTTTAAATTCGTTTTCTGCAACAGAGTCTGAGACAATCCCTGCTCCTGATTGCACAAATCCTTTGTTTCCATCTATGAAAATACTTCGAATCGCAATTGCAAAATCACAACATCCGTTAAATGAAAAATATCCAACTGCTCCGGCATATGGCCCCCTAGATTCGGCTTCTAGCTCATCAATTATCTCCATGGCTCTGACTTTTGGAGCTCCTGATACTGTCCCTGCTGGAAATACTGCCTTAAATGCATCAAACATGTTATTTTCAGGCGCCAAATTACCCACAACATGTGTTACTATGTGCTGTACATGGCTGAATCTTTTGATCTCCATTAATTCTTCAGTGTGCACAGTTCCATACTTGCACACTCTGCCTATATCATTTCTTCCCAAATCTACTAACATGGTGTGCTCTGCCAATTCTTTTTCATCATGGAGTAATTCATCTGCCAACTGTTTGTTTTTTTCTTCATCATCTGTAATTTTTCTAGTTCCTGCAATTGGAAATGTTTCTACTTTGTCATTTGTGATTCTTACTAGCATTTCAGGTGATGCTCCGATGATAGTCTTGGTGTCTTGTTTTAGATGATACATGTAGGGTGACGGATTGAGGCTTCGCAGTGTTTTGTATAGTGTTAGATTGTCTCCTTCTGTATCAAATGTAAATTTTCTAGATAATACAACTTGGAAGATATCTCCATCATGAATGTATTGCTTTGCCTTGTTTACGATATTTGAGAATTTTTCTTTATTCATATTCGGTACTACTTCAGTTGCTTTAAAATCTCCAAATGAGTCACTGCTCATTTTAAATTGATCAAATCTATTTTGATTGTAATAAAAGTAAAATAACTTTTTGTGTAGATTATCATACAATATGCCGTCATCATAAATTCCAAATTCCATTAATGACTGTGGCGAATTGTGAGTGTCTGGAATATTTTCTACCAATCTTATTGCATCATAGTTTACAACACCTACTGCACCACCCAAATACCTGTAACTTTGATCTTCTGACTTTCCTAGTATTTTTTTTAGCTCTACAAATGGATCATTTGTTTGAATGGTCTCTGTTTTGCCGTTTCTTGTGATTTCTACTTTGTCTAAATATCCTTTGAGAATTATTTTAGGATCAAACCCCATCACAGATGTTTCAGCTAGTATTTCTGGTCCTGTCAGTGATTCAAAGAGAAATGAATGTGAATAGTTTCTGGAAATTTTATTGTATATTTGAAATTGATTTTCAGATAACTCTAGTGGTATTACTTTCGGCTGAGAATTTCCAAAGGTGTCCACCCATAGACAAAATTCTACTTGTTTATTATTTAAATTGATAAGATTCTATTTTGTCTCATTTTTTATCTTCTGTGGCTGATTTTTCGTAAACAAGCCTATTACGGTATAGTACGGTACCTTTATATGGTAATTGATCGTACACTACATGACCATGCAGGGGGCAAAATCCACACTGATGCAAGATCTGTATTTCAAAAAATCACCCGAAGTAAAATCAAGTGTCTCTGAAGTAGAGTGTTATATTTGTGGTAAAGGATTACAAGATGGGTATCGTATAACTGCCAAAACTCTATCAAATGGGACTGCATTGTTCTGTGATGTGCATTATTCATTACAGTGACGTTTTGACTGTCTTTTTGATTTGCAACTAATTCTGATTTCCAAAAAACATTTCATATAGTTTGATCAAAAGATACTGTGACTAGAAATAGCTTGTTGATAATACTTGGCGGTATTGTGTTAATTGTCATGGGATTGGCACTAATGGGTGCCTTTTAATCTTAAAACTATCTTAGAGAATCTGAATTTTTTTTGCAAAATGGACAAATTAATGAATTTGTTTTACATCCACATGCTATGCATTGAGTTGTCTTTCCCAAATAACTTGATTTATTCGGGCTTCGAATTAATTTTATTATGATCAAGATAATAATGGCGGCAATTCCACCTGCAATAATAATCCCAAGTACCATATTCTTTGTATGTTTTATTGCTATTCAAACCTTGTCCAATTCAAAATAAGGACGAAATACATCGAATTAATAATGATTGAATTTGATTTTTGAAGTGTCTAACTCCAGACTTTTTCTTTAAACGTCCATTTTTTATTTAAAATGAAATTGCTAAATGCTGCAGTTGCAACTGCTAAAACTAGTGCGATTGGATATGATACACTAAACTCATCTACCAAATAATACACCATTCCAAGCTGGACTAGTGCGCCAATAGAACTAAACCCTGCAAACTTACCGTACTGGGTGACCGTTCTTTTTGCACTAAAGTCCCTATCTTCAAACGTCCAATATTTATTCAAAAAGAAATTACTCGTAATTGAAGATATTATGCCAAGTATAGTTGCATGTAGATACCACATGTCCAAACTAGTTGTAAACAAAATAGATGTAAGGTAATTGACTCCAAGCCCAATCGCTCCTACTGAAAAAAATCTGGCTGCCTTTGATACAAATTTGACTGATGGTCTCTTTTCGTTTCGCTGTTCTTTCTTACCATATCTGTAAAGTTTTCCCACCGCATGAATGTATTCTAAAATTATTTTCGTTCCAAGCTTACTTTTTCCATTTGCTCTGTCTGAAAATGTATATGGAATTTCTTTTATTGATACTCCTTTTACCTTTACAATCATTTCTAATAGAATTTTGTAACCTATGGCATCAAAGTTGATTCCTTTGATTATATCTTTGTTAAATGCAAAAAATCCTGACATTGGATCTGATTCCTTTATGCCAAGACCTCTCTTTGCAATAATTGTAGCAAT
>JACRND010000012.1 GCA_016234975.1 Nitrosarchaeum sp.
ATGGAAATCCACCAACGTAGATAAGCACATAATCTATGATGTAGTGGCAAGCGTTGATTTGTATGATAAATCAATCTCTACACAACCTGCCAAAGTAAACATTTATCCAAAGACTACAACCATGTTAGCCTCAGAGATAAAGTCACTAGAACCCATTACAGAAAACGATACGGTACTGGCAGACCCGGCACTAATTTACTCATCAAACTCTGTTGATCAAAACCTGAGATTCCGTGTAATAGCTCCAAATGGTCAATGTATCATAGGTGTCTCAGAAGAGTGTGCAATACATGACAGTACAGTAAATCAACGTGGTGGATTGACAAGTATTTCATATGAAGATCAAATTATTAGAGTAAGGTATAGTGGCCCAGAGAATTCACTTGAAAGATTCTCAATTACATCAATTGACCCACTAATACATCACTGGACTGTATCCCTGGAGACACCTGATGGAATTGTTCCTCAAGCGCAAGCAATGAACGACATACCTATCAAGGTAAAATATAGAACACATTCAGAAACAATTACTGTATCTTCAGAGTAATCTAATTCTTAAAACTATGGATAGGCAGTAAATTCAGAGAGAATAGAGTCAATCTCTGAAATCTTGATCCTGTTTTGCTCCATTGAGTCTCTTTTACGCAATGTCACAGTTTGATCCTCCAAACTTTGATGATCAACAGTAATGGCAAATGGCGCACCTATCTCGTCTAGTCTTCTGTATCTTCTTCCTATTGCACCGGAATGATCCAAAAATACATCATATTTTCTTTTTATCTGTAGATATATCTCATCTGCCTTTTCTTTTAACCCGTCTTTTTTTATCAATGAAAGAACACCAATGTGTATGGGAGCCAAATATGGCTTTAAAGACAATACAGTCCTTTCATTTTCTTTATCCTCATAAAGTGAATGCTCAAGGATTGTGTAAAGACTACGATCAATTCCCATTGAAATCTCAAAAACATGTGGTAACACCTTCACATCATTATCCATTACTTCAAATTTCTCTTTGCTTTTATTTGCATGACTAGATAAATCGTAGTCTGATCTGTAATTGCATGCAACTAATTCAAGCCAACCTATTGTAGTTTCAACTTCAAAATCAAATGCAACTTGGGCATAGAATGCTTTTTCCTTGTCTCCTAATTTTCTGAATCTACTTTTTGTTACATCCATTCCTGTTTTTTCATAAAATTCGATTAATATTGCTAAATAATATGCTACAAACTTGTTTGGAATTATCCTTGATTCTACTGCTTCTTTACATGTCATTACATGGAGTTTAGAATCAACCTGAATTCTAATTATCGTGTCTGCAATTTCAGAAAACTTTTCTGTCTCATCTAATTTTGTTGGATTACAAAACACTTCAATCTCTGCCTGATAAAATTCACGAAGACGCAACAAACTTTGTCTTGGTGATATCTCATTTCTGAAACTTTTACCCACTTGAGCAATTCCAAGTGGCAGCTTTCCTCTCATAGTCTTAAACAGTCTTGGAAAATCAACAAAGATAGACTGACATGTCTCAGGTCTAAGATATGCCGGCTCCTCCTCTGGACCTATTCCTACCTTGAACATCATGTTGAATTTTTTGGTACTTTCAAAATCTCCCTTACATTTTGGACACTTGATGTTGTTTTGCAAAATAGCATTATCAAACTCCTCCAAGTCTGCGCTTTCAGGAATATCTATTTTTGAAATTTCAGAAATAGTTCTATCTGCCCTAAAAGTTGACTTGCATTTTGTACATTTTATTATTGGATCTGCAAAGTTTCCCAAGTGCCCTGATGCCTCAAATACAGATTTTGACATTATCTGTGAGCCGTCAATTTCCATCATGCCGTCTCTTCTGATTAATTCTCTGCGCCACAACTCTAGAAATTTATTTTTCAAACTTACCCCACAAGGTCCGTACTCCCAAAAACCTGCTTGGGCATCTGCATAAACCTCACAACTAGGAAAGTAAAATCCACGCTCAAGTGCTAATTTCATTACATCTTCGTAATTCATTGTACCATTTCACCACTAACTGAATAAATTCCTACGCCAACTCCTTGACTTTTCTTATGTTTTCAAAATCATCCCTAACATCATCAATTGGAGTTTCTAAAATTATTGGAATCTTTTTCTTATTAGCTGTTTTTATCACTTCTGCTAATCCTTTCTCTCCAATGTTTCCCAATCCGACATGATAGTGTCTATCAAGATTACAGCCAATCTCTCCCTTGGCATCATTAAGGTGTAAGATCTTTAAATTCTCAAATCCAATTATATCATCAAATTTTGTTAAAGTGTCTTTTACAGATTTTTCTGTTCTTAAGTCATATCCTGAAACAAATGCATGACATGTATCAAGACAAACACCAAATTTTTTTGCCGGCTTTAACTGATTAAAAATCTCTGCCAACTGCTCAAAATTTGCGCCAACAGAATTTTTTTGCCCAGCAGTGTTTTCTAGTAAAATCATTACATCATTTTTTGTTTGCCCTGCTTTGTTTAATCCTTTGACTAGCTGTTTTATTCCCGCCTCTTCACCTGTACCTAAATGACTGCCAAGATGTGTAACCAAATATGGTATGCCTAACTTTGCACATCTCTCAATTTCATTAATCAAAGTATTTACTGATTTTTCAAATCCGTCTTCTTTTGGAGTGGATAGATTTGGCAAATATGGCATATGGGCACACGTTGCAAATCTATCTATCTTACTTGCTTTTAATTTCACTTTGAAATTTGTAATATCACTATCTGAAAGATCTTTTGCATGCCATCCTCTTGGATTTCTAGTAAATATCTGAAAAGCGGAACACTCTCTTTCTACGGCATTATCAACTGCCTTATCAATTGAACCTGAGATCGAAACATGGCAACCGATCTGCATATGTCACAATTTTAACTAAACATAATTTAAATCAGCATCTGCCTGAAAAATTAAAACCAGATTTTTATGTAATTACGATTAATCACTATTCATGCTTGCACTTGGACAAGATGAAATTGCAAAATATCCCTTTTTGGCAGATGCTGGTCAGTATCTAAAAGATAAGGGGTTTACACTGGAGCAATTTGGAACTGATCCTGATTTGAAATCATTAGTTGAAAAGGCATTTAATCGAATTGAGGTTGCTGCAGATGGAAAAATCTACCACTCTGATTTGATAGGAGATCAAGCATCAAATCAAGCTGCACTTCCAAGGGAGGTCTTTTCTTTTCTTTTAGCCATTGTATTGCTCAAATTAAGCGGTATGACTACACTAATCAAAAGATTTGCGCTTGCCGAGGCCAGGCGTGCAGAAAAATACCTGGAAAAAGATTTGGCAAATATCTCCGATGAATCAAAAAAACAATTTGCAATTAGAGTTATTGATGATTTGTTTGCAGTTCAGATAAAAAAACAAGATGATTTTTTTGTAATCCCAATATCTGATTATCTTAGGCATTCAATAAATTTCCATGAAAGAGAATGGAAATTAATAAACAGGCATGTAGAAAAAGGTCTAGTCTTTCTTACTCCACATGAAACAGTCAGGTTGATTCGAAAAGAATTGGGAACTTATATCAGCTCTAAGATTATTAATGCAAAAACACCCCCAATGATCTCGGGTTTTGAAGAACCAGTTAACAAATTAATTTCCATGTCTAAAAAGTTTGCAACTTTTACTGTAACTACTGGAGAATATCCACCGTGCATAAAACATGCTATTGAAATTCTTGAAAAAGGTGAAAATCTTCCACACTCTGGAAGATTTATGCTTGCAACATTTCTATTATCCAAAGGTCAATCAGTAGAAGAGATTGCACCCTTATTCAAAAATGCCCCTGATTACAATGAACGAATTACTCTTTACCAACTAAATCACTTGGCAGGAACCTCGGGAAGTGGCACTCACTATTCCTGCCCCTCATGTGAAAAACTCAAGACACAAAATTTGTGTTTTGCAATACCGGAATGTGATAATATCATAAGCCCCATCCAATTTGGAAAAAAGAGATTCTAATGCAAGAAAATGACATAAAATTTCTAGAGGATTCTTTCAAGAAATACTATTTTGAGCATTTTGATCTTATACATGTACCAAACAGAACTTCTGAGCGAGAATTTGGATTCCAAAAATTCAACTCCGGTATGACAAGACATATCTCAATTAAAGATGACAAAGAATTACATCTTTTACTTATGAAAAATATTCCATCTGATGTCTATTGCTCTAACGCATGCTACTCTTTTCCAGATTTGCCTATGAGTGAAAAGGATTGGAAGGAAGCAGACTTGATTTTTGATATTGATGCCAAAGATCTAAATTTAGAATGCAGAAAAAATCATACAATTTCCAAATGCAATGAATGCAATGAAATATCCACTAATGCTATTAATTGTAGCAAATGTAATTCTATAAAATTAGAAAAAAAATCACTTCCATGTAAAAATTGTATCGATGCATCTAAAAATGAAGTATCAAAATTATCAAAAATTCTAACTGAAGACTTGGATGTTCAACAAAATGATATTCATGTTTATTTTTCTGGCAATGAAGGATTTCATGTATATGTGTATAATTCACAATTCCAACAACTAGGCTCAAGGGAAAGATCAGAGCTAACAGATTACATTATGTTTAATGGAGCAATCCCGGAAACTTTTGGAATGAAAAAATTCAAACCAAATCGTTCATTGTTTCCAGATTTTGAGGAAAAAGGATGGAGAGGAAGATTTTCAAAAGAGGTGTATGGTTCAAAATCAAAGCGATCAAAAATAATCTCAGAACTAATTACTAATGGATACTCTTCTTTTCAAAAAACTCTGGAAGATATTTCTGGTAAGATTGGGGCTAAAATTGATCCTAATGTAACAATGGATATTCATAGAATATTCAGACTTCCAGGATCACTAAATAGTAAAAGTGGTCTAACAAAAATTTTCTGCAATGATTTTACAAAGTTTGATCCGTACACAGAGGCCTCATTTCTTAGCGAAAATTCAATAGAAGTAACGGCCAATTGCCCCGTTGAATTTAAGCTAAAAAACAGAAAATTTGGTCCATACTTTAATGAAAAAGTGTCCATCCCTACATATACAGCAGTATACATGATTTGCAAAAAATTGGCTACAATCTCTTAATTTTTTAAATCAAGTCTATTAATCAATAATATCAAAATCAGAGTAATAATTTCAAAAATAATACAAAATCCTGAATTTCTGCTGGCAAGACATTAATTTACCGAGCCATAAGAAACGTTGATTTTGTATAGCGCCTCCACTGACAAGCAAGCTCCGCCTCCTGATACAGGAAAATTTGCCCGATTAATCATAGTTGCCATAATTGCCGTTGTAATATTTGCAGTTGCTGGAAACCAGGCTGTAATTTTATCGATGAATTTTACCGAATTTGGGGAACAATTTAGCAAACCACTGTATTATTCCCTGGTTTCAACTATCATTCTTTCAGCAATTGCTTTGGTACGAGTAAACATCATTGGAAGATCATCTATCTTTTGGTATGGAATTCACACAGCTATTGGACTTGTAGGAAAAAGCACACAACAATCAGTTTCAAATAACATTCCAAGCTTTAAGGATTACAAGCTTAGTCCACTACAATTTGTCATTTGGCAAATTACAAAGATTTTGCTCTTTGGAGCATTTTTTGTAAATATTATGTTTGGATTTGCGGCAGTATCTTTCATTGATGGAAATAATCTAGGTTTAGAAAATTTATCAAACATATTTTCTTTGCCGTTTGTAACTCCAAGTGCTGATTCTAACTATGCAGTTAGACAAGTTATTCCAATGATTCCATCACTAGTAATTCTTTTACCTCCAGTTCTTGCAGCAATTGGAATTCGTTTAGTTTTGTATGTGGGTGTTCATAAAATTATTAATGTCATTACTTCTTATCTTCAAGATTCAAAAAGTGGAAAACCACGATACCTCAATTATGTTTCAACTATAGAAACCATAATTGGTGTTGGTGTACTATGGTTAGGTTTTAATCTGTTTTTTACTGATCAAATTGATTACAATACAAGATATGTTGTAGGTGGAACACTGATAATTGGATTTGCTCTTTTAGCTTTTTCAATTGTAGATAGGATAAGAGCACGTGTTCTCACTCATATGTTTAAGAGAGATGTATACATTAGAATTTTAACAGTTCTTGCAATTGCAGTTATTGTTGGCGGATTAGTATCTGTCAATAACAGTATAACAAAAAAAAAAAAGATTGAATACTTGGGACCTTACACTGCTCAACAAATTGGTGTAAATCGTTACATTGGTCAACTAAATGATATCAAAGAAAACACACATGAGGTAAAATTACAATCTGTATCTCCAAATAATATAAAAAATTATGTAAATAAAAACAAAGATGTGCTTGATGTAGTTAGAATATGGGACTGGGAGGCAGCATTTGCTAAATTAAAACCAGAAATTGGATTGATACCAAACGTAGATTTTGAAGATAACGATATTCTTCGTTTTAACAATACATTATACTGGACTGCATCAATGAAGCCAATTTTACCTTCATCGGTTAGTCTTGAAAATAGATGGTATAACGAACATCTTGTGTACACTCACGTTCCAAATGGATTTCTCACACTTGAGGCTACAAATGGTCAAATTGTAGATAGCAGTGAATTCTTCAAACAACGAGAAATCTATTATGGTGAGGGAGGCCTATTTGAGCAAACTTGGTCCGCATATCCAAACTCTAGAGGATCTACTAGTGCAGAACTAGGAGGAGTAGCTTACAATGGTAAAGGAGGATTAGATGTATCTCCTCCACTTAGCTGGGCTTTTGAACCAAACTTTTTACTTTCATTTCCTGCAGAATCGGTCCACGTGATGCGATACAAAGATGTTCAGGACAGAATGAAAACTTTGTATCCTTATTTTCTATATGATCTCTTTGGTAAGGAATTAGACTTTATTCCAGTAACTGATGGAGAACATTCTTACTGGTTGATGCCTTTGATAATTGGATTTGATACTCATGACGTACCATGGTCTGCTGGAAATCCATATCTTAGATTAGTAGGATTTGCTCTAATTGATAGTTATGATGGTAATATTCAACTATTAAAAACAGGTGATGATTTCTTTACTGAAATGTTTGTTAGCCAATACTCTGATCAGTTTAAACCAATCCCAGCTTGGCTTGAAAAACAAATACGATATCCAGTTGAATTGTTTAACTGGAAAGCAGAAATGTATAACATTTACCATGTGAGTGATGCTGAAACATTTATTCAAGCAAATGAATTTTATGAAGTTCCTCAAGGTTTGGAGACTTACTACGTGGAAGCAAAACCACCAGGTTTTAATCAAACAGAGTTCATAGGTTTACTTTCCTTGGAACTACGAGGTTCTCAAGGAAGAAATCTTGCAGGATACATGATAGTTCAAAATGATCTGAAAAATCTTGGTGATATACAATTCTATGAAGTTCCATTAAACTCTACTACCAAATTGATTGGTCCTACTGCAGTTAGAGAAGCATTGGATAAAGATCCAACATTTGCTGAATTAAAGACACTTTTGAGAAACCCTAGAATTGGAGATAACATTCTATACAGAGTGGGAGAACACGATGTCTACTTTATTCCAGTATATACTGCAGGAGCTGGAGGAGTTGTTGCCCAACTTGGTACTGTTGCAGCCGTAGGTGCAGCATTTACTGGAGAATATTATGTTGGTTTAGGAGATACGCAAGATGAGGCATTTGAGGCATACTTGAAAAAGGTATCTGGCGTAGCTGGTTCTTCAACTTCAGTTGATGTTGATTATATTGAATTGGGCAAGTCAGATAGAATCGACATTATCAAATCTGCATTTAAAGAAAAGGGAGTAGAAATTTCTGAACCAACATCAATACAAATTCCATTATCATTTAAAGAAGGAGAGATATTCTTCTTTACTGAAAATGATCGTGCTGACACAGAAGACTTTTTGGCTAAATTCATAGACAATTTTGTGAAACCAAGAAGTGAAAGAGTATTCATGTGGCAAGAAGACACCAATCTCAATATTGGAACAATAGTTGTAAAAGACAATATTCCTGAAATGCATTACGTTTCAATTTCAATAGGTAATTAATTGCTAAATTATTCTCAAAATCTAATTTGTCTATGCTCTTCTCTATTGAATTTCTAAATTATAACTCTATTTTGGTTTCCAAAAACCTTAAGTCTAGATTTAAAATTTAGAATAAATGATGACACAACAAAGTAAATGTCCGTATTGTAACTCATTATTTAAAAATAATGAAGATCTATCCAAGCATATAGACAGAATACATAACGGCTCGGGTCTTTTAGAAGGCGATTCTAGAAAATTTTAATAAGAATCTCCTTTGCCAAAAAATTACGCCTAAAATATTTTAGAACCTTAAATTAGGTGAAGTTTTTTTATGTACTGATTGTTACTGATCATTGATAATGGTTCTATCTATACAAAAAATTTAATTGATTTCTTAAATGAGAAAAAAATCTCATTTGAAAAACAAACACCTGAACTATTAGATTTAAAATCATTAGATAATTACAACTCATTTATCCTCTCCGGACGAAGAAAAAATGAAAAAAAAACAAATGAAATTGGAACAATTCGAAAACTAACATTTCCTCAAAAAGGTACTGAAAAAATCAACATTCAAAGGGAAAATCCTCTTTCTAATGATAATCTACAGGTATTTGAAAGCCATGGATTTGAGATTTCTAAATTACCAAATATTTTACTTGTAATAGGCGAATCCAAAAACTGTAAATTTGAAATTATTCAATATGATAAAAAACTAATCTTTGGAACTCAATTTCATCCCGAAATGAGTGATGATGGTCAAAACTTAATTCAAAAATTTTGCTCTCTCTGATTGATTTTAATAACTCTTAAACTTCATTTAATCTCATGGATTCCTTAGATCATCAACTTTTACTTCCTTTAGTAGAAGAAGAAAATATTTGCTTGCCTCTACCAATTAACGTAGTTTCAAAATATTGGAATGTTAAAATTCCAATGTCTGAGGCTATTGAAACTGCAAAACAATATGCTAATTCTAATGGCAGTATCTTAATTGAAGGAATTGAATCTGCAGAAAGACATGGACTGACATGTAAAATTATTCATTCTTCCTTATCTGAATTAAAAAAAATAATAGACATTGGAATTCCGCCAATAGTAATTCTCCCAGGAATTCCTGAAATCACTCAACATGCTTCGGTCATATCTGGGTATGACGATAATGAGAAAATTATTTTCCATTACATTCAGAAAGGAAACAAAGAATGAGAGCAGCAAGAAGGAGCTATTCCTCAGGAAATTTTTGATAAAGAGTGGTCTGAAGATGGAAGGGTATTGATAATTTTAGCTCCGTCAGATGTATTGTCTTCTATAAAAATAGAAAATGATTCAAGTGAAAGATCAAATAGACTGTGTTTTATTTCTGAAAGACTAAGCATACAAAAAAACACATCAGAAGCTTTAGTATCTTTAAAAAAAGCAATTGAACTAAATCAAAACAACCCAACTGCATTGTATTTGTTAGCAAGTTTACTTAATGAACAAAATTCTAATGATTGTGTACAGTATTATGAAAAATGTATCAAAATTAACAATAGATTCTATCTTGCATACAACGGACTAGGTAACTATTATCTAAAATCTAATCAATTTGATAAAGCTGAAATCTACTATAGTAAAGCCATTGAAATCAATCCTAAAAGATCCGCAAAAATTTACAAAAACCGTGCTTATCTAAAAGAGAAACAAAAAAAGAACTCTGAAGCAAAAAATGATCTTAAAAGTTATTTGAAACTTTTTCCAAAAGCTAAGGACAGAGGAATTATAGAACAAGCAATTCGAGAATTATAAAATATGCGGAGTGCGGGATTTGAACCCGCGGCCTTCAGCTTGGGAAGCTGACGTCATACCGAGCTAGACTAACTCCGCCTATATCAAATTCATTAATTATGATTAAATATCTTGATTGGAAAACAATATCATGGATGCACGTTGCCCTGAATGTGAGAAAGTAGCAATTTTAAACGATGAAATTACTAATGTAAAATGCCCTCATTGTAATTTTGAAGCAGATTATGATACTTATCTTGAAATTATGAAAGATCAGGCAATTAACATGTCATATGATTACATCCCAAAAAGATCTGGTCTTTGATTACCAAAAATTTCCTTTATCTGAACAATCCAAATGTGCTCCACATTTGGGGCAAAACATATGACATGCTTGCATATCTATCATCTTATTATCACATCTGGGACACCTGATTTCATCATCCATGCGTATGTTAAGTAATCTTGATTTAAAAATAATGTCCAAAGGTTAATTAGTCGTTCAACTTTTTTTTGTAATACTTGACAAATTTCAAGCTCACAATATCAGATGTAAAAGGAAAATCTATCACTAAAGAGTTGAAAGACAGTGATGCAAATACATTGCTAGGTTTACAACTAGGTAACGAAACAGATGCATCTATTGTAGGATTGCAAGGAAAATTAAAGCTAACTGGTGGCAGTGATAAATCTGGGGTACCAATGAGAAATGATATTCATGGTTCAGCTAGAAAATATGTTTTACTTTCAAAAGGAGTTGGATTACAAGCAACAGAAATTGGACAAAGAGTAAGAAAACTCATGCGCGGAAATACTGTTTCAGAAGAAATATACCAAATAAATTGTAAATTTGATGGAGAGTTACCAGTAGAAGCTCCAGCTGAAGTAGCAGCAGAATCTTAAAGAAAATAAATAAAAAGAATAACTTAACATATACCGGCTCTACATTTTGATTGATGCATTGGAGAGAAACACTTCCTGATTGGTACATAAAAAAATATGGTCATCAACCATGTGTAAATATTGGAACTGCAGGTCATGTAGATCATGGTAAAACTACACTTATTCAAGCATTAACAGGTTCATGGACAAGTGTTCATAGTCAAGAACTAAAACGAGGAATTACAATTCGTGTTGGTTACTCTGATGCAGCATTTTACAAATGTAAAAGTTGTGAAGAACCATTAGGATATTCAACAGTTCCAAAATGTAATAATTGTGGAAAAGAAAGTGAATTATCTAGAGTAGTTAGTTTTGTGGATAGCCCAGGACATGAGAGTCTAATGGCAAACATGCTTTCAGGCTCTGCATTAATGGATGGAGCATTATTGTTAGTAGCTTCAAATGAACCGGTACCTAAACCGCAAACCAAAGAACATCTTTTGGCACTTCAAACACTTGGAATACAACAAATTGTCATAGTACAAAATAAAG
>JACRND010000087.1 GCA_016234975.1 Nitrosarchaeum sp.
AAAATTTCTTCAGTAAGAGAGTTGGAACTAATGTCATCGGTTGCAGATATACTCAATTTTGTAGGATCAAGTTTTCTTTTTTGTCCAAGCATTCCAATGCTAAAACATTTTTGAATTTTTGAAATATCTATGCCAGAATTATAGAGATGTAAAACGGCATCTTGTGCATTTAGATCTTTATCATAAAAAGTTTTTTCAATTGATTTTGTTGCAGATGTGCCATAAAACTTTGCAGATTTAATTTCACCGATTGGTCCAAACGGAGCACTTTCACCATCAAGTGAAACACTTGCAGATGTAGTTTTGGTGAATTGTAAATCAGAATCAGTAGGTTTGGAAGACATTGTAATTTCTTGTAAATTTTCTATGTAACGCCCTTCTGTTTGATGTATCGAAACTTTTTGAATACCTCGAATTAAATTCAACCTAAAATTAACAATTTCTTCAAGAGATTTATCTGCCCATCTTTCAGGATTATCAAGCAAACTTGTATCACCATGTATTGGAGGAACCATAGGTCCAACAAACACTTTGGGGTAGTTGTATGATCCTACAAATACAGATGGAGGACTGGAACCACTAATAGAATCAGATGAGAATAAATTCCCATATTTCGACAAACTTTCATGCCATTTTGCCAAGATGGCTCTTCGGATATCTTGCGAGTTAGCAGACAATGAAATTTGTGCCTGAATTGTGTCTATTAAGTTGCCTAATCAACACAATTGACCTTGACTTGGCGTATGACGTTTAAAGAACAAATCTAAACATAAAACATGTCAATAAAGAGAATAGTCTCTTTTTTACCCAGCGCTACAGAATTACTGTATGAATTGGAAGTAGAAGATATGCTATATGGAGTTACACATGAATGCAAATATCCGGAAGATGCAGAAACAAAACCATGTGTGATTAATTCTGTAATTAATTCAGACGAGTTGTCCAGCAAAGAAATAGATACAAAAACTTGTCAGCTAATAAACGAAGGAAAAGAAATTTTTGTAATACATGAAAAAAATATTTTAGAAGCAGATCCAGATCTCATAATATTTCAAGATACATGTGAGGTATGCGCAGCGTATATCAATCAAGTTAGCAAAGCGATTCAGATCTTACAAAAAAAACCAATAATTTATTCAATGGATCCACATAATTTACAAGAAATAATAGAGTCGGTAAATGAGATTGGAAAAATCATTGAAAAGGAAGGCAAAGCAAAAAAGATCATAGAGTCTCTTAAAAAAAGAATAGAACACATAAAAAAAATCAAACCAGAGACAAAACTAAAAGTTCTGGCAATAGAATGGATTGATCCATTTTTTACAGCAGGTCACTGGATACCAGAAATGATTAAAGACGCAGGAGGAGAAAACATGATTAGCAGAATAGGAGAACATTCTAGAAAATTAAGCATGACAGAGATTACAGAATCAGACCCAGATATTATTATCATGATGCCATGTGGTTTTGACATATTCCGTACAATATCAGAATACAATAAAATACTAAGAGATAGTAAATCATGGAATATGTTGAGGGCAGTCAAAAACAAAAAGGTTTTTGCAGTAGATGCAAATTCATATTTCAGTAAACCAAGCATTAGAACTATCACAGGATTAGAAATACTTGCAAAAATTATTCAGCCAGAAATTTTTTTGAATCTAGATGTTCCTGAAAACTCATTTTTACAGATAAAATAAGGATGTTATTCAGTATCGTCTAATTCATCATATTCGGTATTTCTTCTACCAGGTCTAATTGGAATGTAAATGATTGACATGTATTTCATTTATTTCACTATAAGATAGATTCCAAGGTTCTAAAAATTTGCCCTTTTAGTGTATGTTTTATACAAATTATTGTTTTTGAGATTAAATCTAATGCATTGAAAATGGAGTCAATTCATCGTTAGTTTGTAGGATACTGATAATTCATACGTAAGATCTTTTAAGCCAGAATTAAAGTGAGAATATGATCGATTTTAGAAAATACCTGAACTGTCAAGAGTGCAAAAAAAGACCTCCTTATTGTGTTGAGCATAGAAAGGAGGTAAACGAAATACTAGACAGAACGTAGTAATTACAATTATACATCAAGGCTCCATTTGTGTTTAGTTGTATCGTAACCAATAATGCTTAAATGTAAATTTTGTAATAAGTAAAAATGAAGAACATATTTGGCACTATATTTGGAGTGATTTACGATATGATTTCTTCGATATTTAGTTAGAATTTCATGAATGTTATAATTAAAAAATTCTGTCAAATTTGAATCAAGATATCGTTTGCAGATGGCAAAAAAACACACTGTAAAACCAAGATATTCAAAAAATAAGTTCGATTCTAGTTACTACTGCATATTGTAATATGTGTCAATAGCAATCATAGTAGTCAATATTGCAAATGGAACAAAGAAACCTAATGCGACTTTAACATTCATCATATTTTGCCGGTTTTATGCACATATTAACGCATGAATTAGAAAAGTAGAAAAGATTCATCAAAAATATCGTTTTAAACCAGACCATCATCTATCTTACATTCAATTTTAAGTGATTTTACTGTAGCATAATATGTAACCCCCAATAATGCAATTGAACCAATTCTTATTGGAAGTTCAAAATTTGTTAGAAATGCAAGAGCAGTTGCACCTGCAGAACCAAATGTAGAGATCACTGTAAAACCAATAGGTCCGCAACTGCAAGCACCAGCAACAGATCCAATAAATGAACCAAAAACACTACCGCTTATCTTACCTCTGGATTTTTTTAAAATATTGATTCTGTAAACATTCATTGGAATTACCAATGCAGACAACATAGAAAGAA
>JACRND010000007.1 GCA_016234975.1 Nitrosarchaeum sp.
ACCGATGACACACCGCCAAAAGAATTTGACTCTGTTGATAAAGATACAATAATCACAAATGGTGAAATTAAGATTGAACGGATTAATGAGATTTTTAGGTCAGAACTACCTGAAGGTGATGATTATGCTTCGCTTAACGGATTATTGCATGAAAAATTACAAGACATACCAAAAGAAGGAGATAAACTTGAAATTGATAATATACGAATTATTGTTGAGAAAGTAACAAAAAACATACCTGAAAAAATCAGAATAGAACGTATAAAAAAATAAAATTAGTTTTTCCTTGCAAAGTGCACTTCTAATTTTTGCTTTTTTTCTTTCATATTGAAGATAGATTCAGTGTGAGAAAATGCATCAGCATATGATTTTCCAAACAACATGGCTTGTAATAACATGTGATTTTCAGGAATAACAATTCCTGTTTGATCATCAGAATACATCATTTGTACGGTATCCCCAATTGAAACAGTCATGTTTGCATGAATGTGGATCATATTGGTATCTGTAAAGTTAAACCCCATACTTTTAGCATAATCCCTGACATCTTTTGTTCCTTTGGCAGTCCATAGAGTTGCTACGCCAAATTCATTTGTAAAAATATCATGTATTTCAGAAGGGGTAGGTGCTTTGTCATTAAACCGGATATCCATAATGTGTAGATGCATTTGTCTAGTTGGAACTTTAATTGCACGAACAAAAAGAGGTGCATCTTTTCCAAAATACGTCTTTACGTCATCTCCGTGATGTGGTGCTTCAGTCATTTCAATAGTATCTGGTACCTGTTTTTCTGTTTGCTCAATGTCTGCCCATCGTCGCACAAGAGTTACGTCAAATCGAATTAATCTTTCAGCAAATCTATCTCGTAACGGTTCTAGAATACGCCCCATGCCAGTAACATTGCAGCTGCCTTGCATGACATGTTTTTTACCAATAGCCAAATCATAGTTGGCTCTAGAATTAAACAATAAATCAGAGACAGCCTCATTACCCATTGTAGTTTCTCCACCTTGATAGATTGCCATCAAGTTTTTTGGGTCATAGAGATTCTTTTTATTCTCATACCCCTGTCCGCCAGGTGCAGCATCAATTACTAAATCGCAGTCATCAAGTGCAGACTCGATTGTGCCAGATATTTTAAAATTCTTAAAATCATTTAATTTTCGTTCAGGAACATACACCTCCAGTCCACGAGAAATTGCAACATCAACATCATTATCAGGAGAGTATTTTCCCACACCAATTACAGAAATTTCAGGATCATCTTTCAGAAATGAGGTAATTCGACTCCCGATAGAACCATATCCATTAACAAAAACTTTTTTCATATTTTTTCTAAAAGATTCCCATTTATTTAGATTAGTTTGAAATACACGTGTTAATTAAAAAAATAGACAGAATGGAGAATAATCGTAACGAGTTTACATTTAAGAACAAAAATTGTTTAAAGAGGATGGTAAAATTGGACAAAAATTACGTCATTTCAAGATTAATAGATGCTATTGAAAACAATAGCGGGGATATGGGAAGAAACCAATATCTCCTTAAACGAATTAACAAAAATGAATTAATTTTTGAATCAGACAAGAAATACTTGGAGAGAATTTTAGAAGTAGATATTGACGAGATTTGTAAAATTGAAATTAATAAATCTGCAGATATTCTGAAAAAAGATAAATCTATTTTTCTGAATTCAAATTTAACTAAATGTGCATTATGTAATAAGAACATTCAGTTAAATGAAAAGTCTACAAGGTGTCAAAAAAATTGGTATCACTTAAACTGTTTTACAATCATTTCAAAAGAGCAAATCAAATCATCAGAAAATAAAGATTTTAAACAAAGTGTAAAAACAAAAATCAAAAAAGATCCTATTCAGTTGGTACTTACTGTTATAATTTTTATTTTTTTGGTTGCTTCGGTGTATTTCATTTTAGGACCAATAAGCATGATGGCGATGGGGTTGGGAGGAACCATCACCATTTATCATATAATTGGATCTCGCAAAAAATTATTTTCAACGAATGTATCAAGTAAACGTGGACCATCTATCTTTTTATTATTTTTGTTAGGCTCTCCATTTATTATTGCTGCAATGATTGCTTATGAGGGGTATACATTATTAGAATCCCCTGTCAGAATAATTCTTCTTTGGGCAATGACCATCTCATTTTGGTCAACTATGTTATTTGTTCCAATGGCAGTTGTAAGTAAGTATAGGGAAGACATTCAACCAGATGTTAAAACATATCCTACGATTTCCATAATAATCCCAGCATACAAAGAAGAAAAAGTAATTGCTCATACTATAGAAGGATTACTAGAAACAAAATACCCAAAAAAAGAAATCATTTTTGTGGATGATGGTAGTAAAGATAGGACATTGGATATTGCAATGCGGTATAAAGATAAGATCAAAGTATTGCATAAAGAAAACGGTGGAAAAGCATCTGCACTAAACTATGGTCTCATTTATGCAACTGGTGAAATTGTTGTAATTGTTGATGCAGACACAATCATAGGACGACATTCATTAAAAGAAATAGTAAGAGGATTCGAGGTAAACGAACATGTGGCAGCAGTTGCAGGCAACATCAAAGTAAGAAATAGAGTAAATTGGATTACAAAATGCCAAGCATTAGAATACATTACAGGAATTCAAATTGTTAGACGTGCTTTTGATGTATTTGGTTCAATTACTATTGTTCCAGGAGCATTAGGCGCTTTCAAAAAATCATTTCTTGCAGAATCTGGTGCATATGGTAAAGAAACAATAGTAGAAGATTTTGATCAGACAATAAAATTACTAAAAGCAGGTTTGATTACTCAGGGAAGCTCAAAAGCTACCGCATACACTGAAGCGCCAAACACATTACATGATTTTGTTGCTCAAAGAAAGAGATTGTATCGGGGAGATATTCAGGTATTAAAAAGACATGCAGATGCTTTAAACAACCCTAGATTTGGATATTTACAAAAATTATCGTTGCCATATTTATTTTTAGGAATGATAATTACACCAATAATTGGATTTACTGCAACAGCAAATGCGATTTTAGGCATAATTTTAGGAGATGGATGGTATGTTCTACAAGTTTCAGCCATTTTTATTGTGGTTCACTATCTTATGTCTGCTTTAGCAATTAGAATTGATGGTGAAGACCCCAAGTTATTATGGCATGCAGGATTTTTGGTTTTTGGGTATAAGCAGATTGTAGACTATTTGCTACTAAAAGCAATCATAGAACAATTAAGAAAGGAAAAGGCAACTTGGACTAGTGCAAAAAGAACAGGGGTGTAAGAAATCCATCAGGCATATTTTTAGTTGTGAATGTTATTTGTATGTCCACATTATAACTCAAATTATCTACAAAGATGTTCTTGTACTCAGTAGATAGTGACTAAATACCAATGTAATGAAAACAGTATTCTACCAATAAAATAAAGCATGAATGGTTTGCTTAAAAACAGTTGAATGTCATAACAGCACATCTAGTTCGATCGAAAGGTTGTGCGTAATTAGTTTGACTCCATTCATTACCTTCTTGTATATTGAAATTCACTATTGCATCTCAGGATAAAATTATCAAAAAACTATTAAAAATAAAAGGAAGAACAGATTACAGAAGAACCAATAGGAAAAAATTCATTAAAAAATAATCACATAGTAAAATAGAGCAAAAATGTTAATAGTATTTTCGCTGTTCTATTAGATTTTATGCCTAAAAAATATAATAACCGAATAAGGATGGGATTTGTGCCTAATTTTTGTGTCTGCAGAACACAAAAGTAATTTCAAAGGCAAAACATTATTTTGAATTACGTGTTTTTTGAGACCTAAATAATCATATAAAATAGTATGTGTGATAAAAAATATGTTAAATAAAAATTTCAACGTTATTTACAACTACATTAATACAAAACATCAAACAAAGAACGGTGTAATCATGCAAACTAACATGAATTTTGTCATTTATTCCATGATGTTTTTATTATCTTTTTCATTATTGGTTCAAAATTCTTTTGCAGTAGAAGAGACTGGAGATATGAATATTTTAATAAAATATGAAAATGAAAATAAAGCCAGCATTGATTCAACAATACTAAAGATATACAAGGATTCAGAGAAAATACCTTTAAGAGAAATTCAAGTACAGAGCAATCCCATAAGCATAACAAGTCTTCCGCTTGAACACAAATACAAAATTGAAGTTTATTATAATGATCACTTTCAGAGTGTTGATTATTATGATCTGAAAAAAACAAATAACAATTTTGAGATAACGGTGAAACTACCAGGTGGGATTAAACTTGGAGTATTTTACAAAGATGGACAAACACCAATCCCAAAAGCAAATATATTTTTCAAAACAATAAATGGAAAAACAGTAGGTGTTGACGAGACTGACTTTAATGGAGATACTGTACGCTTTTGGCTTCCACAAACTATCGGCAATGATTATTACAATGTCGATGTTGTAATTGATCCTGCATTAAAATTCACATATACTCCACTTAAAATACAATCTTCACTTTCCCAAGACATCAAAATTGTGACAGAGTGGCCCAAAATAATAGATTCTGCAATATCAATACAAGTGTACAAAGATGAAAAAACAAAGGTATCAAAATCAGATGGTAACTTTATAGTACAAATTAATGACAAAAAGAAAATAAAAATATCAGAGTCTCCAGTTTCATCCAAGGGAGATGCAGTAATATCCAAGATTCCTGTTGGAACATATGCATTTCACATAGTTTCAAAAGATAATGGTAAAGTCATAGCATCAAAAAAAGTCACACTTTCTGGGAGCCATGAACCTATCAAGATATTCATAAACAATCCACAACTAAATTTTGATGCACTATATTGTAATTGTATTGCATTTCGATTTGATGATGTACAAGATTATTTTTTGAGTAATGCCCAAATTCAGATGATGAAGTTGTCTGGTGAAATGAATGCAGGTCTTACAGTTGGAGTAATTGGCGGGGCAATTGGAAAAGACCCAAAACTAGTCGAAGTCATAAATGAGCAATTGCAAACAAATCCGAGATTTGAGATTGCAAGTCACACCTGGAGCCATAAAATAATCACTAGTCTTTCTCCAGAAGAACAGGAAAAAGATATTAAAAACACGGATGATAAAATCTACAAAGTATTTCAAGTAAAACCACACGTATTTATTCCGCCAGAAAATATTTTTAATAACAAAACAATCACTATATTAAAAAAATATGGTATGGATATGCAGTAGTAATGATGCATCCATTTGAATTTTCAAATTATAATGATGGTTTTTATGTAAATGAAGCAAATCAGACAAAATTTACTGAACTAAAAAGCATAATATCAGATCTAAAGTCAAAAGGGTATCTCTTAACCCCTATAGGAAAAATTGACAAATATAACTCTGAAACATTCCAAAATAGTGTCAAAAATCAAACTAGTAAAGAAGATACAAAACCGAATTGTAACTGCGTTGCATTTAAGATAGATAACGTACAGGACTTTTGGTTAAATGATGTTCAAAACAATCTGATCAATACATTTTCGAATAATAAACTTCCAGTCACAATAAGCATATTGGGTAAATTTTTTGGTACTGATCCTAAAGTTGTTGATTTTTTAAAACAGCAGACACAGAATGAGAACAATCAACTCTCAGTAGCAATTAGGGGATGGGAGAACGTTGACCATTCTTTATACGGTATGGAAGAACAGTCATCTAGCATCCAACAAACAGACAAACAGATAATTAAAATTTTGGGGCTTGATTCAAATATATTTTCACCGCCATTTGGCAAATTCAATAACAGCACACTAGATGCATTAAAACAAAATAACATATCATATATCAGTGCAATGACTAAAATAGACCCACCAAATTTCAAGTCAAATCCAATACACATTCCTGAAACATCATACATACCAAATTTACTAGATGATGATCCATTCCTTAAAGGAACGATTATTGAAAAAATGTTGGCAAAAATACAAACTCAACAAAAACAATACGGGTATGCACTAGTAAGTATGCAGCCTTCTGACTTTGCAGTAAGAGATGGTGAATTTAAAAACCAAGTAAATGAAGAACGTATGAAACTACTGGAAGAGTTAATTTCGCAGATTAAACAAAGCAACATCAAAATTGTGTCACTATCAGACATTCCTCAAGAGGTTTTATTTGAAAAATATCCTGCATGGATTAAGCAAATTTATGTTTGGCATGAACAGGGACTGATAACAGACACAGAACTAGATAATGCAATTAACAATCTCATATCTAGAATGATCATTACAACACATTAGTTTTAGGTTAAACATCAACCTAGTAAAACATAAAATAATCACATATTGATTGCTTTATAGTTAGGACTAGATT
>JACRND010000088.1 GCA_016234975.1 Nitrosarchaeum sp.
GATTTTTTTCGTCTTAGCATGACATGTTTTTGTAATTCATTTCGAAGTGATGCCCTTTTATTTTCAAGTACGATTGCTTTGCCTTTTTCATTAACATAACAAAAGTACTCACAAAATTCCTTGAAACTACCAAGCAGTCCAGGCCTTAGAATATCCACAATGGGCCAAATTTCAGAACCTCGATTATAAATCGGAGTGCCTGAAAGACCAATTCTATATGAAATTGAGGATAGTGCCGCTAGTTTTTTAACAGCCTTGTATTTTTGGGTTGTCTTTGATCTTAAATTATGAACTTCATCACAGACAATAGTTTTGAGATTAAGTTTGGATAAATCAGAAAGACGTTTGTAAAGTAATTCATAATTTATTATGTAAAAATCAGTTACAGGAAGTTCTTTTGATTTACCAGTTCGTATAATAGTTGACGTTGGAGATTCAGATTCTATTATTCTTCCATTTCTACTTTTTTTCTTCATAAATTTAGAAATTTCTCTTTCCCAGTTATTTAGCGTCACTAATGGTGCTACAACCAGCACTGGAAAAGTTTGTTTTTCAGTAGCAACATAAGATAAAGTCTGTACAGTTTTTCCAAGACCCATTTCATCTGCAAGTAATGCGTTACCAGATGATTTTAACAAGAAATCTAATCCTTCTTTTTGAAAATTTAGTAATTTTCCTCTGAATTGTTCTCCGGCTTTTGCACGATTCAGATTATATTTGATTGGTGGAAGTGCAGGTTTTGGAGTATAAGTCTTTACAATTTTTCTTTGCCATGCAGATTTAGATAGGATTTCAAGTGGGTATCTATCCATGATTAATTTGATCTGTTTTACACTTTCAATACTATCTGGAATTATTACCTCATCAATATTTTCACCATACCATGCTTCAGGCACAAGCCTTGAGATCATACTCACTGCACGTTGAGCAGTCATCTTCCAACTCCAAATTTTTGAGTATTTGTCCAAAACATACTCTAATGTTCCAAAGTTTTCCATGGATGTCGCCATAATTTGTCAATAGAATGTTTTTTTGCCTTATGAATCTTGATATTTCCTACGATCAGAGGACTGATCTTCAAAAATCTACAATAATTAAAATATGAATGAATACGTAGGTTTAGGCACTAAAATGTCAAGCAGATTAAATGTGTTTTCAGATTAATGAGGTTTATCTACAGGGTGAGGTTTTGTGTTTTCGTCATGGCAATCACAGTGGCAAAGATGAGTTTCATGGTTATTTACACAGTCAATACATTCATAGTGTTTTCTAGTTTCACAAGCGGCACAAATCATACTTACCAGTAGTGAAATGAAGATAAATTTGTATTTTTTCTATTTTAGAAAGCGCTAGTATTCCACTTCGCTTCTTTGAAGTAGTCTATCAGTTAGATCCACATACCCTTGCGGGTCAAGCTCTTTGGCAAATCCCTTATCGATGTTTATCAGATAAATTGAGTGCAAGTGTGCATTTAAGATATCAGCATAAGATATTGGTGGATTTTTGTAGTATCGATCACATAGATCTTTGATTTTTTTTATGTCTGATTCATTTCTTGCATTCGGTGGAATAAGAAAAGTTTTTGGAATTGGGATAAGTCCTATTACAGGAGTTGCCAAAGAAAATTTGGAGCAATGTTGACTATATCTGGCAATTTTACTCATGATTCTTGCAGTGAAGTAATCAATAGTATCCATGGCATGATCAGGGGGAGTAAAACCTGTTTCAATTTCAACAATAGTATTCCCATCGCCTTTTTTTGCAAAAATATCACATACCAAAATATCAGAAATTTGTTTTTCCACTTCCACTGAATGTCCACGAGCAATCAGATTAGATGCACATATGAGCTCTAAAACAGAGTGATTGATTTTTACAAGATTTTTTTGATACATTTCTATTAGTTGTTGACGTACATAGTTGAGTTTTGGTAAATCAGTTTCTTTCAAATTTTTAGATAGTTTACCAGTCACTTCATAAACATCGTTACGGAATTTTTCTAAATCCATGTATTCATAATCACTTTAGTATGGGGGTTTAAGAACGTGGCAGGGTTTTAGAACTTGACAAATCTATTGGAAACGGACTTACTAACAACCAAAATAGACACAATGGATACGAGTAGAATCAAAATAGAGATAGAACCAAATTCAGGTACAGCATGTGTTCCAATAATTTCAATCGTAGCCTTACTAGTAGCAGGAGAATTTAATTTGATTTGTCTAGAATCAGAATCACCTTCTAGTTCTTGATATTCTGTCATTTTACCATTATACATCACAGTAAAAACAGAATCATCATTAACAGAAGACTTGGAATCCAAAATATATCTTGGAACATCAAGTATGATAGATTCAATATCATGCCCTCTCAGATTAAGAGTGATTGTTTTGGTATCTGAATTCAATTTACCTTCAGTACCAGTAACTATACCTTTTGCGACATTAAATGGAATACAGTAAATGCGGCCATTGTTTGCTAAAATAGAAATTTCACCAGATCCGCATTTATCAGAACTGTCAACAAGGGAGGAAACAAGAGTAAATGTTGTTCTGAATTGTCTAGTCTCAGCACCGCTTTGAACTTTTAGAATATACTCACCGTTTTGTGCCCAGAGGGGACTATGAGTATTTAATTCAAAAGAGAAATTCCCATCAATGTCAGGTGAAAGTTGTTGAATAGTTACAACATTCCCTACAGGGTTAGTTACAACAACTAGTATTGGGGCAATAGTGTTTTGGGGTTTCAAGTATCCATTTACCTTGACAGTTGAGTAGTGGTCATAAATTTGTGAGTCAGTCCAAACAGTCAATGGAAAAATTTCTTTGTAAAGATCAATTTCATAAGATGGGATTTGAACACAGTTAGTACAAGTGGTTTCTGATTCGGCATATGATGTACCAGATAATGACAAAGAGACAACAAGAGACAGGAACAGTGCAGTTAAAACAGAGAGAGACACGTCATATCGGCTAAAAACATAATATTTATAGATTTTTGAGAAAATATACTTTTTTATCAGAAATGAAACAAAAATGACTCAAAAAAGATCTTTTTTGTAACAACTAATTGAACAAATGTAGAATTTTCAGAGGATAAAAACAAAATTATTTAGATAGACTATCTAAAACTAGATTTTATGAATGATTTATCAGTTCTACGCGTGCCTTATAATCAAAAAAACACCAATATCCGCAGTGAAAATCGACATACCTTTACCATGTCCGTCCTGTGGCGGGAAGATGTATTCAATAAGTTACGAAGCATCTTTTACAATACTGAAAAAAAGAAGCTGGCAAGTATGTAAGGAATGTGATTTTGAAAGAGACTCAGAAGATTTCAAAAAATCTATTTGTTGCATATGACATTAATTTTCTATTTTAGAACTAAGTAATTTTTTAGATTAAATCAGAGCATCTAGAATGTACACAGTAATAATTTTGCAGTAAGAATTTGAAAAACAAAGCAATACGTGCAAAACAAACGTCAAACAGAGAAAATCTAAGATGATTCTTTGAAAATTCTTATTGCTTCTAAATGAGAACAATTTGCTTTAAGCCCCTTGCCATGATGGAATTTGTAGAAATTTTTGAATCCAGGGCACTCACAAGTATCAGATGTAACAAAATAAGATTTCTTAGGATCAGATGAAGATTTTATATGATATAGATCATCATCAATTTTAACAACACCTCCATTTTCAACTAGTTTTTTGGCCTTTCGTATAGTATTTGCACTCATAATAAATTATCACATAGTTATTTTTTACTCTTTAATTTTTTCATGACATTGGACCAATCAACATCATCACTTTTACCTTGAGACAGAGCATTTTCATAAAGCAATTCAAAAACCCACCCAATGATTTCACTCCAGATTGCCTTGAAATGAAGTGTTTTTTACCATACCTAGTATAGAAGGTCAGAGTAAATTAGAATTTGTTTAGAATTTGATTTTATATGTACATAAATCCTCAAAGGAAAAAGATCATAATAACTAGCCTTAATCAGGCACAAATATTACATAAAATTACTCATCTTGCAGAGATATTCGTATCAGATCTGACTAAATGATATTCATACTGCAATTATTATAAACTTAGTCTACCAATTTGGTCTATTGACTTTGAAGAGATATGTTGCCACACGATTAATCACAATGTTTGGAGTTTTGATGATCACGCTTCTCATTACAATTGCATTAGTAGGATCAAATATGGACAGCATATTAAAACAAGGAGTTGCCTTTCAAGTAAGGACCGAAATTACAGACAATCCTAAAATCGCAGAAAGTTTTTCATCTACCGATGAATTCGAGTCATTTATTCAAACTCAAATTGAACAGAGAGTCAAAATTCTAGGATTAGATGAACCATGGTATTCCCCGCAAAGAATTGGATTGACAATGTATAAAATATTATTCTTAGATTTTGGTCATGCAACATTTCTCACTAGCGATTCAGGATCGTCAGATGTCAAAGAAATAATTTTAGAAAAACTACCTAGAACAATCCTGTTATTTACAACTGCAACAATCATAATATCAGTAATAGGTATTTTTCTAGGAGCACTATCAGGAAGCAAAGTTGGATCAATAATTGATAGAATAACATCAACTTTTGCAATAATCAGCTCTAGTTTTCCTGTTTGGTGGATTGGAATGTTGATGATATTTTTATTTTCATTTGTATACCAGATTTTTCCTGCGAGAGCAACGCCGTTAATTCCACCATCGGATCCAGACTATATAGGATCTTTACTATACCATATGACATTGCCTTTGATCACAATTGTAATCATAGGTTTTGGATCATGGGCATATTTGATTAGAAACTTCATAGTAGGAATAATGCAGGAAGATTTCATAATTGCAAAAAAGACAATGGGGATAAATCAGAAAAAAATAATCTATACTCATGCTCTAAAAAATGCAGCCCCGCCAATAGTCACCATTCTAGCATTGAGTCTTTCAGGTTCGCTGGGAGGAGCAATAATCACAGAAGCTGTGTTTGATTGGCCAGGTATGGGCAGACTGTATTTTGAGGCAATTACAGCCATGGATCTTCCCGTAATTATTGGTGCCACATACATTTTGACATTGTTTTTCCTGATTAGCATATTTGTTGCAGATTTACTGTATGGATATTTTGATCCAAGAGTGAGAACAGGGTAATGAGTAGTATTACACCTCAAGAAATCAAAGAAGAGTTTCTTAAAAGCAAGATAGGCATTGCAGGTATTTCGATTTTATCGATTTTAATTTTTACATCAATTGTGGTAGTTGTTGTAATTCCGGTGGATACTTTTAAAGAATGGAACAATCCAGGAAACTGGATTTCATATCCTAGAGTAGCAATACCGGTATGGGTTAATTTATTTTTAAGTGAAAAAATTCCCGAACACAGAATTTTGAGTACGCCTACTATTAACTATGACATGTCAGAAAGTACATCAATCACATCACA